>NZ_JZRH01000053.1:0-69057 GCF_000963985.1 Pantoea sp. BL1
GGTATGGGCACCAATGAAATCGCCGGTAACTTTATCGCCTTCTCGATTGCCACTTTAATTAACCTTCCGGGCAACGCCCTCGGTTCGGCTTCCACCATCATTACCGGTAAGCGGCTGGGTAAAAATCAGGTGATGCAGGCGGAAAGGCAGATTAAACATGTGTTCTGGCTGGCGATGATTGGGCTGTGCACACTGGCATTGATCACCGTACCACTGGCGGGCACGCTGGCTAAATTCTACACCCGCGATCCCGAAGTTATCGAAGTCACCAAACACCTAATCTGGCTCAATGCGGCCTTTATGCCCATCTGGACCGCATCCTGGGTGCTGCCTGCTGGTTTGAAAGGCGCGCGCGATGCGCGTTACACCATGTACGTGTCGATGTTCAGCATGTGGGGTGCGCGCGTTGTTGCCGGCTACGTGCTGGGGATCATGCTCGGTATGGGTGTGGTCGGGGTGTGGCTGGGTATGTTCCTCGATTGGACGGTGCGCGGTGTGTTCTTCTGGTTCCGTTTGACCAGTGGCAAGTGGCTTAACAATTATCGACGCATGCTGGCCAAAAGCCGGGCATAACCTGCATGGCCGCCGCCGCAGAAGGCGGCCATGAATATATGCACTAATTGGGATTCCATCGCATATCTAATCGTTTTGGTTATAAAGCAAGTTACGCTTTACTGTCAGGGTCAACCATTACTGGAGAACCTGACGATGAAAACGATGCTGTCACAGTGGTTCCATCGCCTGATCAACGCCACATCGACACCCGCTGAAGAGCGTGAATTCGATCTCAGCAATCATATCGATCTGCTGATCCCGGTCAGCCAGCTTTATGGCATTGAATTCCACCCGTCGGTTTATCGCTACTATGAGCGATGAACGCCTGCATCACGCTATGCGTTACAGTTACTGGAATGAACTGTGCGCGCTGCTTAAAAACCCGCTGCCCTGTCCAGCGGGTTTTTTGTGCCTGAAAGATAGCCCTTCCTGACGACTTCTTGAGCAAAACCTGACGCAACTCTCCTGCTGGCACTGATTGTATTAATTATGTAAGGCCACCGTAAAGAAATGTATTCCCAAGCCGCGGCGCTCATGCAAGAATAAAAAAGTAAATGATAACCATTGGCGTTATCATTTAGGTGTTGCATCCCGAGGCAGTGGAGATCAGGGCAGGTTACATGCGCTGATTTGCCGGATGCGATGAGCCCGTCAATAACGATAAGAAATTTACCTTTTAAATGGATAACAATCGCAATTTGCCGTTTGGCAGTTTCAATTCGCTGACCCTGTTCACCGGGCTATGTATTGGTATTTCACCTGCTGCCGCTCTGGCCGCTGATAATGCCAGCAAAAAAACAGACGATACTCTCGTGGTGACGGCGCAAACGCCTTCGCTGTATGCACCTAATACATCTGCCGATCCCAAATTCACGCGCCCGCTGGTGGATACCACCCGCACCATGACGGTGATTCCTGATCAGGTTATTAAAGATCAAGGCGTCAATAACCTGACCGATGCACTGAAGAATGTGCCAGGTGTGGGGGCGTTTTATGCCGGGGAAAATGGCAGTTCTTCGACCGGTGATGCCGTGTATATGCGTGGCATGGATACGTCGAACAGCATCTATGTGGACGGTATTCGCGACATTGGTAGCGTGACACGCGATACCTTTAATACTCAGCAGATTGAAGTGATTAAAGGGCCGTCTGGCACCGATTACGGTCGCAGCGCGCCGTCGGGTTCAATCAACATGATCAGTAAGCAGCCGCGTCTGGACACGGGCCTGGATGCGTCGGTCAGTGTCGGCAGTGCGTGGATGCGCCGCGGTACGCTGGACTATAACCAGGCTATCAACGACAGCAGCGCGTTTCGCCTCAATCTGATGGGCGAGAAAACCCACGATGCCGCACGCGATAATGTGCAAAATGAGCGTTATGGTGTCGCGCCTTCACTGGCATTGGGTCTGGATACGTCAACACGTTTATACCTGAACTATCTGCATGTACATCAGAACAATACGCCAGATGGTGGCATCCCAACCATCGGCCTGCCGGGATACGCATCGCCGACGGCAGCCACTTCTGCACTCAACCATTCTGGCAAAGTGGCGACCAGCAATTATTACGGCACCGATTCCGATTTCGACAAATCCACCACGGATAGCGGCACCGTTCGCTTCGAGCACGATCTCAGCGACAGCACCACGATTCGTAACACCACACGCTGGTCGCGCGTGAAGCAGGAATATCTCCTGACCGCGGTAATGGGCAGCACCATTACCACGCCAAATCCTAATGATGTTGGCACCTGGACCTGGACGCGCAACGCAAACCTGAAAGATGTCAGTAACCGCATCCTTACCAACCAGACCAATATTACCTCGAAATTCTATACCGGTTCAGTGGGGCATGATGTCAGTGCTGGCGTGGAATTCACGCGTGAAAACCAGACCAACTACGGCGTCAACGCCATTACTGCGCCTGCGGTTAACATCTACCATCCGATCAGCATCATTTCTGTGGGAGGGCTGGATCGCAACGGCGCCAATGCCAATGGGCAGACCGATACCACCGGAATTTATGCCTTCGATACGCTGGCTATGACCAAAAATTTCGAGCTGAACGGCGGCATTCGTCTTGATAGCTATCACACCGATTATGACAGTGCCACGGCGTGTGGAGGCAGCGGGCGCGGTGCGCTGGCGTGTCCGACGGGCATCGCACGCGGCACGCCGCTCACTACCGTTGATACGGCCAAGTCTGGCAATCTGGTGAACTGGAAAGCGGGTGCGCTCTATCGCCTGACCGAGCAGGGCAATGTTTACGTCAACTATGCTATTTCTCAGCAGCCTCCAGGCGGCAGCAGCTTTGCGCTAGCGGCAGGTGGCACCGGCAATAGTGCTAACCGCACTGATTTCAAACCGCAAAAAGCCAAATCAAGCGAAGTGGGAACCAAATGGCAGGTGCTGGATAAACGCCTGTTGTTGAATGCCGCACTGTTCCGTACCGATATCGAGAATGAAGTGGACGCTAACGACGACGGCACTTATTCGCAAACCGGTAAAAAACGCGTAGAGGGCTATGAGCTTTCAGCTACCGGCAACATCACCCCAGATTGGGAAGTGATCGCCGGTTACACTCAGCAGCACGCTTCGGTGAAAGAGGGCGCAGCGGTTGCTCAGGATGGCTCCTCAGCTATCGCTTATACACCGAAACACGCCTTCACCTTGTGGACGCAATATCAGGCCACTGACGCGATTTCTGTTGGCGCGGGTGCGCGTTACGTGGGCAGTCTGCGTCGCGGCAGCGATGGCGCGGTAGGCACGCCAGACCATACTGAAGGTTATTGGGTGGCCGATGCGAAGCTGGGCTACAAGGTTAATAACAACCTCGATCTGCAGCTCAACGCGTACAATATTTTCGATACCAACTATGTGGCTTCCATCAATAAGAGTGGCTACCGCTACCATCCGGGTGAGCCGCGTACCTTCCTGTTAACGGCAAACGTGCACTTCTAAGATTCACCATGGGGCGTTCGCGCCCCTATTTATGAGAGAACACCGCGATGATGTATCACATTCCTGCAGTGCTGACGCCAGAAGACGTGGCGAATTTCAGTTCGCTGCTGCAACAGGCCGAATGGATTGACGGACGCGCTACGGTGGGCAGCCAGGGCGCCACGGTAAAAAATAATCAGCAGATTGATACGCGTACGCCGCTTTATGAGCGGTTGCAAACAGCAGTGATGCAGGCTTTGAACAACAATCCGCTGTTCTTTTCTGCTGCACTACCGCGCTCTATTTCTACACCGCTGTTTAACCGTTACGAGCAGGGTGAAACCTACGGCTTTCACGTTGATGGCGCGGTGAGACATAACGGTGCCGCTGGCTGGATGCGAACCGATCTCTCGGCTACGCTCTTTCTCAGTGAACCTGACAGTTATGACGGCGGCGAGCTGGTGATTGAAGACACCTATGGTCAACATAAGGTGAAATTTCCTGCCGGCCATCTGGTGCTTTACCCTTCGAGTAGTCTGCACTGTGTCACACCGGTGACACGCGGCGCACGTGTGGCGTCGTTTCTGTGGATTCAGTCGATGGTGCGTGATGATAAGCAACGCGCCATGCTGTTCGAACTGGACCGCAATATCCAAAGCCTCAAAGCGCGTCATGGTGATAGCGATGAGCTGCTGTCCCTGCTGAACATGTATCACAACCTGTTGCGGGGTTGGACGGAAGTGTAACGAATGAGGGGGCTTGCAGAGTGTGACCCTCCCCCAAAATCCTGCTCCATTCAGAAACAGAATTCCGGCATGATATTCACTCCCCTGAGTGGAGGTTGTGCCGATGAAAAAGTCAGCGCTTTTGCGACAGGCAGGTCTTGGTGTCCTCCATGCTGGCTAGTCGGCTTATCCACCACTGGCCTAAAGGCGAAAGACTGATTGCTGAAGCGTTCGACTTCGAGCCTGGAAAATCTGGCCTTAACGCTGCTGCTGATGCTCCTCCAAAGCAGCTCCGATCCGGAAGCCGCCTCGCATTTCATTTACCTGAACCGCGATAATCCTTTGAACCACAAAAACAGTTTTCTATTATCGACCTTCTTTGTTACGCACTAAGCTCACGTCTGTACGAATTGCTCATGATCTCAAAGAAGCGCCTGATGTATCTGGATGGTTGCCTTTTTGCCGGCAGCGTTGCCTTCGAAAACTGCCAGATCTGTCCTTTGATGGATTACGGCTTTTTTCACGCTTTATTACGAAAAGGAAATCGCCATGAATCTGATGAATAATTGTGCACCGCCTGCCGTAGATGTTATATTAAAATATAATATTCGGAGGTGCTCTATGTATACCACTCGCCTGAAAAAGGTCGGCGGATCCATCATGTTGGCGGTTCCTCCCGCCGTGCTGAAAACGCTGGAGCTGTCAACGGACAGCGAAGTCGGCATGACCATTAGTAATGGCTGCCTGATTATTGAACCCCAGAAACGGCCTCATTATTCCCTTGAGGAGCTGCTGGCGCAGTGCGATCCGCACGCCGAAATGAGCGAAGAGGATCGGGAATGGATTGATGCGCCTGCGGTGGGCAAGGAGATCCTGTAAATGGACAGAGGAGAGATCTGGCTCGTTTCACTGGATCCGATTGCCGGTCACGAGCAAAGCGGAAAACGTCCGGTGCTTATCGTATCGAAGGCATCGTTTAACAAGCTCACCCGGCTACCCGTTGTAGTTCCCATCACCAGCGGCGGAAACTTTGCTCGCACGGCAGGTTTCACCGTTTCAATGGAAGGGGCAGGTACAAAAACAATTGGCGTTATTCGCTGCGACCAGCCCAGAACCATTGATATGGCTGCCCGGAACGGTAAGCGGCTGGAACGCATACCAGACGCTGTGGTGGATGAAGTGCTTGCCAGACTGGATGCTATTTTGAGTTAACGCCAGGACGCAGAAAAGCAAAAAGCCCGCTCAGGTTTCCCTGAGCGGGCTTCTCTAAATATGGCTCCTCTGACTGGACTCGAACCAGTGACATACGGATTAACAGTCCGCCGTTCTACCGACTGAACTACAGAGGAATCGTGTGAACGAGGCGCATATTAATGGCACCTCCTGAATGTGTCAACAGCTAAAAATACATTTGTATTCAACTGGCTAGCAATAGTACAAAGCGATCGCGATTTAATCAGAAACTGCTGAAAGACGCGCCATCGGGTCCTGACGATAAAACAGTTGTAAGTGGCGATACATCGCAGGGAAGCGATCCGCCAGTAAATCAGGGGCGCTGAAAAAGTATTCCGACAGCACCGCAAAGCATTCGGCAGGATCGCTGGCAGCGTAGGGATCGATAGTCGCCGCCTGTTCACCCACCAATTCCACTTCCGCCTCAATCTCTTCCATCGCCTTTAGCAAGTCCTTCTCCCATTGGGCGACATCTCGTAACGCAATGGCGGGAATACCGCTGGTATAGCCGCTGCCGCGTGCATCGAGTTTATGCGCGATTTCATGGATGACGAGGTTGTAGCCGGAAAGGTCGAAAGAGTCCTGAATATCAAGGGCATTTAACACCACCGGACCTTGTGTCCAGCTTTGACCAGCATGCACTGCAGGTGCCTGGTGGACTAAGCCGCTGCTGTCTTCCCAACGGTCGTCAACATTGAAGGGCTCGGGATAAATTAACACTTCATGAAAGCCATCCAGCCACTCCAGACCGAGCTTCAACACGGGCAGGCAAAACAGCAAGGCAAGACGTGCCAGCTGTCGTTCGTCGAGTTGCAGTCCATTCAACAGCGAGATTTTTTTTTGTTGCAGAAAGCGTTGGGCAAGCGTGGTCAGGGCGCTTTGCTCTTCAGTCGTCAGCAGCGAGAAGATCGGTTGCGCCAGCGCCTGTTGCCAGGGAAGTGCCGTGACGGTGGTATCTACCTGCGCATTCCATGGCCATTTGAACATCGCGCGACTCACTCTGCAGGGCGGAAAGGGTTATCCTGGCGCGACAAAAAAGAAAATGCCAGCGCAGAATCAAAGCCGTGTATTCAATCAGTTACTACAGGATTTTTCTGTGATTAAGATGGCAAAGCAGGAAAATTGCCCTCACCCAGGCGGGTAAGGGCTGAAGACAATTAACTCTCGCGATCAACGCGTTGAAACTCGATCACCCATACCCACGGGTTCACTTCCCAACTGGTGGCGCCATACTGCTTCTGCCACGCTTTACGATAGGCTTCTTTCGGCGATTCTGCGTTCATGTTCATCGTGAAGAAGTTATTCAGGAAGTGCGTATCTGTTTGTACGCCTTCAGCCATGATGTCATCTTCACTGATGTCTTGAATCTTTTCAGCACGTACCGAGGTAATCGCCAAATCAATACGGCTGGCCCAGCGCGGCATATGAATCGCCGTTTGCCAGCCAAACTGCTCGGCGTGCTCCACATCGTCATCCAACTGACCCAGTTCATTGCTGTCGGAACGATATTGACAGAAAGCCGGGCTACGGAACGGCAGTGGATCGCGTTCATATTCGGCGAGTTGCTCTTCTGGCACGATGGGGCCGCGCCAGGTTTCACGCACCCACAATCGGTCACCCGCCTGGCCAAACGGGCAGTGAGAGCTGACATCTGCCATCGACATCAATTTATAGCCATGCAAATGGTTGGCGCTAACGTCAAATGCATGCACGCCTTCGTGATGATCCTGGCCTGGGCCAAAAGCCTGGGTTTTCATAATGCGCCGGGTTTGCGTCTGCTGGCCAACCAGCAGGGCGCGGACCCGCTGTTCGGAAAAAAGAATCGGCCGTTCTTTCATTACGTACCTCATGTAGTGTTACTCACCCGGAAAACTTCGACGAATCACCCGCATCAGCAGATGTGAGAGTTAGCATAATGGGTTTGAATCAATTTGCTTAATAATTTGTCGCCTCAGTATCAGGCTATTCCTGCATATTCCGGTTTTAAAAATGGCGCTTAAGCAAAATACATGCTGGAAATGCCTTCTCAGGCGAGAGAAAACCAGAAATATCCCCTATACAGTACGTTATAACGGCCTGCATGGGAATCTTTTCAGATTTTCCCGTGAGCGTTTATCGCTTTTACCTTGTGATAGTTAGCATCATTAACTGGAATAATTCAAAAGCGTGAATACTGTTGATGGTGGAAATAGATTACGCCTGTTTAACAGAGTTATTTAACTGCAATGACGCTAAGGAAATGCCTAAAACGTGATCTCCGCTGGGAAAGCGACATTAACAGCGCTATAACAAGATCGGGATCGCATTTTTACGCTTTGCACATCCAGGAAGGATGTAAAAAAAGTGTCACGACCAGACCGCTATGATGTCCCCAGGAGCAGCACCCTGAATTGGCGGTGCTTTTATAACAGCAATAAGGAGAAGCACGATGTCACTCACCCGCTGGCAACAACGCTACGAGAACTGGCTGCAGCAAAACTGGCTGCACGATGATAAAGCCCATGATATCGCGCACCTGCGTCGTGTCTGGATGAGCGCCACGCGCATCATGCAGCACAGTGCAGCCGATCCTATGGTGGTCCTCACCGCCTGTTACTTCCATGACGTGGTTAACCTTCCCAAAAACCATCCAGAGCGCCATCTGGCTTCCACCTATGCGGCTGAAGAGACACGCCGAATTTTGCAGCAGGACTTTCCGGACTTCCCACAGGAATTGCTCGAGGGTGTCGCCCATGCTGTCCAGGCGCACAGTTTCAGCGCACGCATCACGCCACTGACATTGGAAGCAAAAATTGTTCAGGATGCCGATCGCCTCGAGTCTTTAGGTGCTATCGGCCTCGCACGCGTTTTCTACACGGCCGGGGCGTTGGGCCGTCCACTGTTTGACAGTGAAGATCCATTAGGAAAAGAACGTGAATTAGACGATGTGAAATGGACGCTGGACCACTTCCAGAAGAAACTTTTACGCTTGCCCGAAACCATGCAAACCGAAGCGGGGCGCCTGCTGGCGGAGCATAATGCGGATTTCCTGGTGCACTATATGGCTAAGCTGTGCGCGGAATTGCAGGGCAATCTCACCAGCATTGATGAGTCTGTATTAAGGGATTTCAGCCCTATACACTCTTAATATTAAATTTTTATGACAGTCTGTTAACTTTCATCTTCTTCCGCTACGTTGTTGTAAATCAAAAGGGAGTATGAAGATGACCGAGACCGTTAACTTAACCATTAAAATTGACCCGGCGCTGAAAGAGCACATCAAACAGTTAGCCGCCGATAACCAAATCTCCATGAGTCAGGAGATCGTTAACCGCCTGCAGGCCAGTTTACATGCGGTTGAGCAACCGGCCGTCGATAGTCTAAATACCGAAGAAGCGGTCGCTGAACAGCTCTCCGCGTCTGAACTGAAGCAGGTACGTGCACTGCTGAAGAAAGGCAAAAAGAAAAAATAAGCGATATAAAAAACCCGTCATTGACGGGTTTTTTTATCTTTGTACTTAAGCGGCATCGACGCGGAATTGCTGTGCCCGCTGGGCGAGGCGATCAGAGAGTTCACGCAATTGTGTAGCCGAATTGACCTGATGGGCGTTGAGCGCTTCGTTTTGCTGTAGCTGATTACTCATCTCCACCACTTCGTGCGCAATTTTACTGACGCGGTGACTTTGCGCAGTGCTATTTTGCTGCAACTCATCGAGTTGCGTTACGACCCCCGACACCGCGTCGCTGATTTGTGTAAACAACACTTCCAGCGCTTTCACTTTGTCAAAACCATCATTCACATGCTGCTGAGTGTGCTGAATTAAACCATCAATCTGTCGGGTTGATTCACCACTCTTTTGCGACAGCAGTCCCATCTCTTTGGCGACGACGGAGAAACTACGACCGTACGATCCGGCGTGGGCGGATTCAATCGCGGCATTCAACGACAGTAAACGGGTTTGCATCGACAGGCTATCCAGCATGCCGACAATTCCGGCGATATCACCCGAAGCTGTAACGATCTGCTGCATTTTGAGTTCCATATTGTCGACTTCCGTGGCGCAGTTGCGCATCAGGGCATCGGCTGACTGCGCCTCCTGCGTGGCCTGCTGCGAGAACTGCGCACCAATTTCGACCTCTTCAGACACGCGATGTAAACGCTGTGACAAATGGTGGAAGCTGGCATTCTGCGCCTGATGTTGTTGCATGACTTGTTCGTTATGCTGCTGCATATCTTCTGCACCAGCCGCCACGCTGACCGCAACAGTATTAATGTCACTGACAATCTGCTGCAGACCGAAGCGCATCGACTCGATCGACTGAAACAGCTGGCGCGTCTCCAGGCACTGGCGACGCGGCGTGTCATGGCTCGGTACCAGGTCACCTGTGGCAATCTGTTCCAGCTGTCGGTTGGCGCGTCGTAGCGGCAATAGCACGCCGCGCATCAGCAGGCTGGAGGCCAGCACCAGTAGCGCCATCAAAACGGCACTGACGATCAGCGACATATTGCGACTCTGCTTTAGCGTACTGAGGGTATTTTGATTCACGCTGCTCAACTGGTGGTTGGCTTGTTCAATCTCGCTGAACCAGGCATCGTTAAACTGCTGCTGGAATGCCTGCATCGGCACCATAAAGAAGGCATTGATGTCATTGGCCGTTAACCCTTTCAACTGCTCTTGCAAACCTTCCGCTAACATTGCAAAGCCCTGAGCCAGCGGGCTGTCCGCTTTAGCATGGTAGGCGGTGAACAGTGCCTGGGCTTTTTTTAACGAATCATCAGAGGCGGCCGCCAGACTTTTCCAGCTGTCGACTGAGCCGCTTTGCTGATCCTGCATTAAATAGATACCGGCACGGTGGCTGTTATCACTGGCGGTGAGCAACTCGATACGTGCTTTATCCAGCAGGGCCAATCTTTCCCGCAGTTGATTGGCTTGCTGGAGTGAAATTTGCGACTGATTAACGTGATTACTGAGCAGCAGTACGCCCGCGAACTGCAGTAAACAAAACAGCACGATAAACAGCAAAAACTGGCTGCGCAGGCTGGTCAGCCAAAGCGGCATACGCAAGGTAAGACGAGTACGTAAACGCAGCGGTAACGAGATTACAGAAAGGAGTGACATCTAACGCCCCCAAAAATAAAAAGGAGTATTGGGAGCGGGCGTGACAGTTCGGTGACAGAGGACGCGATTCAGCGCAAAACAGCATAATGCGCGTCCCTAAAGGAAATTATGGCCCCGTGGCGCTAAGCGTTTTGGCTAAGATGCTGTTCGATAAGTGGCGAAAGTAGCTTTGCCACAGCAGCAAAAACCGGCACCACCACGGAGTTGCCAAATTGCTTATAAGCCTGGGTATCCGAGACCGGAATACGAAACTGGCTTTGTCCCGGCGCCTCAAATCCCATCAGTCGGGCGCATTCGCGCGGTGTTAACCGACGCGGACGCAGGGCCATATTGCTGGCGTGCTGGAAATCCGCTTCACCTTGCGCTTGATCCCAGCCGCGATCGATCAAGATTTCAGAACCGTCTTTATAGTAGCGCGCTGACAGGGTGCGTACGCATACGTTGGGATTACGGGGATCGTTAAGACCAAAGCCGAAGCCATTACCTTTGGCCTTGTGTTTTTTGGCGTATTGATAGAGATAGTTCCACAGTGTCGGTGACAAGGTGTACTTCGCGTCCGGTGTCGGCTCAAGCAAACTCTGCAGCGTGGGTACCTGCTGCGGATAGTGTTGAGAGAGCGCGCGCAGTGAAAAGCCGTCGCTCAATCCGGTGTCACGACGAATACCCACCAGCACAATACGTTCGCGATGTTGCGGCAGAAAATGGCGCGCATCTACCACTTTTGCATCCGGTGTCGCGCTGTCGGCGGCATCGGCAACGTCGTATCCGAGTTCGTCCAGCGTCGCCATGATGATGGCAAAGGTGCGTCCTTTGTCGTGGCTCTTGAGGTTTTTCACGTTCTCCAATACGAAGAACGGTGGCTTTTTGGCAGCCAAAATCCGCGCCACATCAAAGAACAAGGTGCCTTGTGCTTCACACTCGAAACCGTGTGCACGGCCTAACGCATTTTTTTTGCTGACGCCGGCCAGTGAAAACGGCTGGCAGGGAAAGCCCGCCAGTAGCACCTGATGGTCCGGGATGGTTTGGTCGATGTGCTGATAAATCGCCTGTTCGTCAGCGAGTCCTGCGGGCTGCGTCACCAATCGGATATCGCTGTTGAACTGGTGTCGTTGCGGATCGCTATAGTGATTGGCTTTATACGTGCGTACCGCTTCTTTATTCCATTCACTGGTGAACACGCACTGGCCGCCAATCTGTTCAAAGCCGCGACGAATCCCACCGATACCGGCAAACAGATCGACAAATTGAAATTTAGGCGCGGCGTAATGTGCAGGGCGCGAAGGCAGTAACGCTTGCAGGCTGCTGACTTCATGGCTGGAAAGCGCAGGCACGCTGCTTTTACCCTGGCGAATGCGATTCAGACGCGGCACGCTCCAGTCGCATCCGCCCGCTTCGGTTAAGGTGTGCACCACATCGCGTGCGGCATAGATATCGAGAACCTGCAATAACAGCGATGTGGCGTCATCCGAAGGGGCAGAAAATGAGGAGGGTGAAACCGTCGCGGCGGGATCGATAGCAAGCATGCGTTTTTCCTTAACAGTGAAGCCGCTATGCTATCACTCCTCGCGCCTTCACACACTTGTTGCGCGTGCCTTTCGCTTTTACGCCAAACCGCTAAAGTTGAAAGAGCCTCATTAAAAAGGAGACGCCATGGTCGACGTCCACTCGCAAGCCATTCGCAGCAAAAATATGCGTGCCATTCGCAATCAGGACACGGCGATAGAGCAGCGTATCGCGTTGATTTTAAAAGATCGTGGCTTTAGCTATCGTGTGCAGGATAAAGCGTTGCCGGGTCGGCCTGACTTTGTCCTGCCACAAGAACGAGCGATTATCTTTGTCCATGGCTGTTTCTGGCATCGCCATCACTGCTATTTATTCAAGATGCCTGCGACGCGCACCGAGTTCTGGAATGGCAAAATTAACAGCAATGTTGAACGTGACCGCCGTTATATCGGCCAATTACAACAAAGCGGCTGGAAAGTGCTGATTGTCTGGGAATGCGCGCTGCGCGGTAAATTGCGCCTTGAAGACGAGGCGCTGATTGAACGACTGGAAGAGTGGCTGCTGGCCGCTACGCACAGTGGCGAAATCGATCATCAAGGCTTGCATCACTATCGCGTTGCATAGCGTGTGATTGTTGCTTTTAGCCGCCATAACGGTTTAGATCTTCTCTTTCTCTGGGACGCGGAATCGAGCCATGAGCAGCATCAAACTGACTGTCAAACGCCTGTATCAACTCCGTGATGAGCGGATGGTGAACACCCACGCAACGGCACGCATTTATTTGGGCGAGCAACTGGTGGCCACCGAGGAGATCAGCGGAATGACGGAAAGTCCGGTGAGCAAATATGTGCACGCTGGCGATCTTGCCGGGCAAACACTTCGCGTCGAATGGGACTGTGCGGGCATCGCTGATATGTCAGTGACGGCGGTTGAGCGATGCCCCTGTTGTCAGGATCACGAACCGGAATAAGGATAACTATTTTGGCAGGAACCAGTTTACTCACGCTTCTGGATGACATTGCAACGCTGCTTGATGATATTTCAGTGATGGGCAAGGTCGCGGCAAAGAAGACCGCTGGCGTATTGGGGGATGATCTCTCACTCAATGCGCAGCAGGTCACCGGCGTAAAAGCCAACCGTGAATTACCCGTGGTCTGGAGCGTAGCGAAAGGCTCTTTTCTCAATAAATTAATCCTGGTACCGCTGGCGCTGATTATCTCGGCGTTTGCGCCCTGGCTTATTACACCGCTGTTGATGCTCGGCGGCGCTTACCTTTGCTATGAAGGCGTGGAAAAGGTGCTGCATAGCCTGAATCACGATAAGGCTGAAAGCAGTCCGGAGGCACGTCAACAGCGTCTGGACAAGCTGGCGCAGCAGGATCCGCGCCAGTTCGAAAAAGATAAAGTGAAAGGCGCTGTACGCACCGATTTTATTCTTTCAGCGGAAATTGTGGCGATTACCTTAGGGATTGTCTCTGAAGCACCGCTGCTGAATCAGGTACTGATTCTGGCGGGGATCGCGATTCTGGTCACGATTGGCGTTTACGGCATCGTGGCGATGATCGTGAAAATCGACGACCTCGGGTACTGGCTGCGGGAAAAATCTTCCACGCTGGCTCAGGCGATCGGCAGTGCGCTATTAGCCCTGGCGCCCTGGCTGATGAAGGTGTTATCGGTGGTGGGTACGGTAGCGATGTTTCTGGTCGGTGGCGGCATCATTGTGCACGGTATTGCCCCGTTACATCATGCCATCAGTGAGTACAGCAGCGGCTTCCATGGCGTTATCTCCGCCTTGCTGAGCAACGGTGCCAATCTGGTACTCGGCTTTATCATTGGGTCGATCGTGCTGTTGGCGGTAAATCTGATTGCGAAAGTGCGCGGTAAATCGGTATAAAGCGCAGGAATTTATCAATCACGGGTCAGGAGAACGATGATGAACGACGATATGTTTGAATTTGATATCGATGCGCAGCTGGAACAGGCTGAAGCGAAAGCAGCTGAAAAAGCCAATGAAGTCCCGGCTGATATCAGTGATGAAGCAGACTGTGAAGGTTGCAAAATCTGATTTTCCCACCCGGGAAAGCATTCAAAGCCGATAATAATTTTTATCGGCTTTTTTTATAAACAACATTTTACACTGCTTATTCCGATTTCGTCACAGTAATAACATTATCCTATAGGCACAAATGGGGTTCAGCTGCTATAACTTTATTCGTTCATTCAACGGAAAAAGGGAGGGCGCGGTATGACCTTTGCAATCAGTGACGAAGTTCAGCATAAAGAGGGCGGACCCACCATGGTGGTGACCGGCTATGCCAGCGGAATGGTAGAGTGTCGTTGGTATGATGGCTACAGCGTGCGCCGTGAGGCGTTCCGTAGTGACGAACTGAGTCACTTATCCGGAGCGCGCCAGCTGGCCAGCTAAGCGTGTGCGGGACGGTGATGCCGTCCCGTTGCGTTTTTTACCTATTTGATTTTCCTTTGATCCCTGCCTGTACGACTTTTCTCCTGCTGACTAAACTTTTCGCATCCGCCCTTTACCGAATAACTGTTACCCATGCCCACTTCGCCTTTGACGCCACGCACAGGTAATCCTTTTTTACCGGTGCATCTCTGCTTTCTGGCGGTCTTTTTGTTCTCTGCTTTTCTCACCGTGCATGAAGCGATTGAACTGAAAAATAACTATGAAGCACGTCAGCGCGCACAGTTGGCTGAAATCCAGAAAAACCTCGACAGTCAGTTTCAGGAAAGTATCGATGAGCTGATGTTTTACGAGAAAATGCTCAACTATGCGTTGATGCATCCGCTCGATTCGAGCCAAACGCGCGAAGCGATTACCCGCTTTGAGCAACTGCGCCAGCAAACCACCTGGCAATTAAAGTTGGCCAGCCTGCGCAGTATGCCGCTCAATGGGGTGAGTGACAGTTGGCTGGCGCGTGATCCCTTGCTGCTGCGAAAAAACGATCAATTGATTGCAGAACTGCGCGCTGCAATGGAATTCAGCTTTATCATGCAGTTCAGCGATCCCGCTCAGGATTTTCACTCACGCTTTTGGTATATCTCGCGCGCCGGTTTCTTTATCAGCTCACGTCCGCCGCAAAGCCCGCAAGAGCTGGAAGAGAGTTATAGCACCATGACGCAACGTCCCTATTTTCGCGACCAGGCACCCAATAATCCGTCGCATGCCAGGTTGCGCTGGACGGAAGCCTATCAGGGTGAATTCAACGAAGGGCTGATGATGACGGTAAGCACGCCGATCGTCAGTAATGGTTATTGGTATGGTGTGCTGTCAATGGATTTCACCCAGTCACGCATCCATGCGTTGATGGCCGAAGCACGACACAGCTTGCTGCAAGGCAAGCTGCTGATAGTGGACCGCTCGCTGAAAGAAATCACCCGCTTGCATGCACCCAACGATGAGCCGCTGACGCCTGAACAGCAGGCGCGTCTGGAGAGCCGAATCCGGCAACTCCCCGGTGGTGTCATGCGCCTTGGCACTCAGTTTGCCAGTTGGAGCAAATTAAAGAATGTGGACGCGTATATCGTTAATATTCAGAGCCTTAGGCAGGGGGTGTCACAGGAGCTGGGCCGCGTTTCACTCTTCTTACTCAGCATGTGGCTGCTGTTTGTTCTGCTGCTGCTGGTGGCGCATCAGGTCATTATTCGTCTGGTACGTCGTATGGACGATCTTTCCGCCAAACTCACCTGGCGCGCCAATTACGACGGTATGACGCGACTACTCAACCGTAAAACGTTTTTTGAACAGTTTGTCGCGATCTCTGCCCACAGTCAGCAGCAGCAAACGCCGCTTGCGGTGATTCAGCTGGATGTCGATCACTTCAAGAAAGTGAACGATACCTGGGGCCATGCGGCGGGCGATCAGGCGTTGATCAGAGTGGCAGGCGTGATTAGCCATACGCTGCGCAAATATGATGTGGCGGGTCGTATTGGTGGAGAGGAGTTTTGCATCGTGCTGCCGGAAACCACGCTGGCGGATGCGATTGCCGTCGCTGAGCGCATCCGTACGCGTTTAGCGGCAAAAACCATTCTGGTCAATTGTAATTCGACGTTCAACATCACCCTGTCAGCTGGCGTGACCGGCAGTGAGGAGCAAGGCGATTATGATGCGGAGAGCCTGCAAGCCACCGCCGATCGCCGCCTGTATCTGGCGAAAACCGGCGGTCGCAACCGCGTGGTAGCGGAAGATTAAACTTTGCCTTCGTTATCCTCTTCCACTGCCTGATAAATCCGCTGCAGGATATCCGGGAAAGCCGATTGCACTCGGCTCCAGCTCGGAATGAAAGGTTTCTCATTAGGCCGCTCAATAAAGGATTGTCCGGCATCGAGTATCGCCTGAGTGAACATCTCGACCGCCGCTTCCTCAATATGCTGATCAAACTTTAGGCCATTCATTGTCGCTTCGTGGTTGTAAATCTCCATCATATCCAACGCGTTGCGATAATAAGTGGCTTTGAGCACGCGGAACGAATCACTGGTGAGCGGCACGCCCATGGTCGCCAGCTTGCGTAGCAACGATTGCACAATATCATTGCTCATACGTTTCAGGCCGCCGGTGCCATCCTCTTCTGCCAGCGGCTGATGTTTGTGATCGTAGTTATTGGCAATCTCCACCTGACAGGTTTGTCGCGTGGTGTAGTTGCGGTAAATCTCCGATAGCACGCCAATTTCCAGCCCCCAGTCGCCAGGAATTTTGATGCCGTTCAGCACATGGGTGCGCATGGCGAATTCGCCGGAAAGTGGGTAGCGGAAGCTGGTGAGGTAATCCAGATATTCAGAATGGCCATACACTTTTTGTAGCGAACGCAGCAACGGGCCTACCAGCAAGCGACCTACGCGGCCATTGAGCTTGCCGTCCGCAACACGTGCGTAAAACCCTTTACAAAATTCGTATTGAAACGAGGGGTTGGCGAGCGGGTAGAGTAAGCGCGCCAGCATGCTGCGCTCATAGGTGACGATATCGCAGTCATGCAGCGCCACGCACTGGGTGCGATCCGAGGCGAGCGTATACCCGGTGCAGAACCACACGTTACGCCCTTTGCCCGGCTGGCTCGGCGACAACCCTTCTTTATCCAGTTCAGCATCCAGCGCTTTCAATCGCGGGCCATCATTCCACAGGATGCGATGGCGTTGTGGCAAACGAGAAAAGAACTCACGAGCAAAGAGAAACTGGTCGCGGTCAGCACGGTCGAGGCCAATCACAATCTCATCCAGATAAGGCACTTTAGCCAGCTCATTGACGATGTTATCCAGCGCCGGACCCTCCAGTTCTGAGAACAGGGAGGGCAGAATCAGCCCCATTTTGCGTTTGCGCGCGAAACGTACCATCTCTTTTTCCAGCGATTCAACGCTGCGTTGGGTGAGATTATGAAAGTTAGTAATGACACCATTTTGGTAAAAATCACTCATTTTCTCATCCTTAGGTCAGAGGGTTATTCGGGTTGCGCGAGAAAATAGTCCAGCCCTTCACGCCAGCCCTGCGGGCCGACATGCGCGGTGTGATAGACATTCTGTTGATCGCGCCGTGAGAGGATCACCGGGGTTTTACTGAATCCTTTAATCACCACGGCATAATCCACCTGCTCCAGCATCGGCACATCATTGGGGCCATCGCCGAGGCCGATGGTGGTGCGCTTCTCCCCGGTGCGTTGTTCGAGATGCTGCTGGAGTTGATGCAATGCAATGCCTTTACCGCAGCCCGCTGGCATCACATGCCAGAATCGTCCTCCCTGGGTGAGCGCCAGGTTGTGTTCCGCCAGCGCCGCGCGAAAATCATCCAGCTTTTCGCCATCATCGCGCCAAAGTATGACTTCTGAAGCATCGCGCAAGCGGCTCTGGCTGGCTTCGGCCAGGGTTAATCCGGTGAAGCGGGCCACGTCCGCATCACTGAAGTCATGAAAACCGGTGAAACGGAAGGTGGGTTGCAGTGTTTTCAATGAGCGGCACAGCGCAAGATAGTTTTCGCCCGGTTCCTCCGCTGCAATCTGCTCGCCATTAAAAGCGATAAACGCCCCGTTTTCAGCGATGAAAGGGGTACCGGAAAGACCCAGGCGTTTCTGTAAGGGGATCATTTCAGCGGCCGTTTTACTGGAACAAAACACCACGGGAATCGCCTGCTGTTTGAGGCGCTGCAACCATTCACTGGCAGCATCCCAGTTGTAATCATGATGATCCAACAGTGAGCCATCGAGATCGGTCACAATCATCAGCGACGAGTTAAGTCTGAGCATCAACACACTCCTTACGCCAGGCGCGTCCGTAAAGCAGAGACTAATCAGTATAATGGCGTTATGGCAATCACACTTTTATGCGAGTGGCTCACGTCAACTTCCAGGATAAATCTTAAAACAACAGGGTGACGAATAGGTACATGCCCACATTGCGTATAAAAGAAACACAGTAGGCACACGGTGTTTTCGGTAACAAATGGGGAAGGTCATGCTTTTTTGTTCGCTTTACACGCAAGATTGGGACTTGTCTTGTGTTGACTAAAGCGTAGTCTGACTCAGGTGTTAAGAATTTCCTGGTGTAACGAATTTACTGAATTATTTTACCCGGCCATCCCGCCGGGTATTTTTTTATGAAATCGATTTCAACGGTTAACTTCAGTGATCGAGAAGTCACGGATATCGAGTTCAAATGCCTCAGCCAGTTCGATGTAAGAGTCATAGGCTTCGCCATTCACTTTCACCCGGTGAGCGTGTTCCGCTTCCATAAACTCTTTTACCTCGCCTGAGGTTTTCTTCTGAATCGCTTCCAGCAATGCTTCAACGTCGATGTTCACTTCGCGCTGCACATTGTCACTGTACTCTTTTGCGGTTGTCATAGTCGGCCTCCCAGAGGCGATGAGATTCTTTATCAGTATAGACAACGGGGAGAATGGGCAGGAAAGGGCGGATTTCAGGCAAAAAAAAGCCCGCGCTGCGCGGGCAAAAATCCTTGTTACTTTTAGGTTGACTGCGCCTTTGGGGTTGGTGCAGTACGAAGAAGTGTACGGGCTGCCCGCGTCAGAAGTCTCTCTGCGTACTGTTAAGAAAGTGAAAAGCCGCGTTCTGACAGAACTTTACCCACCTGTCATCTCATTAATTGAATCAGCGGCTATGCTTAGAGCTTGACGATAAATAAGTGATATCAGGGAGTTAGTATGGATTTTATTCGAATTGTAATTGCGATTTTACTGCCACCGCTGGGTGTATTTCTGCAGGTGGGCTTTGGCGGCGCCTTCTGGCTGAATATCCTGCTTACGTTGTGCGGGTATATCCCGGGCATTGTGCATGCCGTGTGGGTAATCGCCCGACGCTGATCCGGATCAGGCAGCCGCCATTTTCTTCCGTTACACTGTATTCAGGACAATCTCTGGAGAGTAATCAATGCAGGTGAATGACCGCGTAACGGTAAAAACCGATGGCGGCCCACGTCGCGTGGGTACGGTGCTGGCAGTCGAAGGTTTTAATGAAGGGACCATGTATCTGGTGGCGCTGGAGGATTATCCGCTGGGGATTTGGTTCTTTAATGAAAGCGACCATGCGGAAGGGGTGTTTGTTGAGCCCTACGAGGAAGCTTAAGACTGCGTAAAAAATCAGGTGCACATAAGGTGCACCTGTTGTGTATCAACCCCTGCCATCAATGACGGCGTGAGGGTTTAGAACGTTTCCCAGTTGTCATTGCTGTTCGCCGCTGCCAATGCTGGACGCGGTGTCAGCGTAGGGGACTTCAGGGGGGGTGATGAAGGTGCCATCACCCGCGATGCGGGCGAATCGTTAAGTTTAAATGCTGCAACGGCCTGCGTCAGACGGCCCGCCTGATCTTCCAGCGAGGCTGCCGCTGAAGAGGCTTCTTCCACCAGCGAGGCGTTCTGCTGGGTTACGTTGTCCATCTCGGTAACCGCCAGGCTCACCTGCTGAATGCCACGGCTCTGCTCATCGGAGGCGGCGGCAATTTCCGACATAATATCGGTTACACGACGCACCGCCTCGACGATCTCACTCATGGTCGAGCCGGCTTCACCTACCTGATGTGAACCGTTATTAATCAGGTCAACCGACTCGGCAATCAGCGATTCAATCTCTTTCGCGGCCTGGGCACTGCGCTGGGCCAGATTGCGCACTTCGCTGGCCACGACAGCGAAACCACGCCCTTGCTCACCAGCACGCGCTGCTTCTACCGCCGCGTTCAGCGCCAGGATATTGGTCTGGAAGGCGATACTGTTAATGACGTTGGTGATCTCAGCAATTTTCTTCGAGCTGCCAGAGATATTGTTCATGGTTTTCACTACGCCATGCACCAACTCGCCACCGCTACGGGCTTTGCCGGAAGCATCCGCAGCCAGTTGACTGGCATGGTGGGCGTTCTCCGCATTTTGCTTCACGGTCGCGGTGAGCTGTTCCATGCTGGCAGCAGTTTGCTCCAGCGCAGAAGCCTGCTCTTCAGTGCGTGAGGACAAATCGGTGTTACCGGCGGAAATCTCGCTTGATCCTTGATAGATCGCAACGGCGCCTTCGCGGACGGTGCCGACGGTACGCACCAGTGCGGCCTGCATCAGTTGCAGATTATGCAACAGGCTGCCGATCTCGCTACGGCCATACGCTTGTTCCGGTGCGGTCAGATCGCCCTGAGCAATGCGCCCGATGCGCTCAACCGACTGACGCAACGGGCTGATCACCACACGGCGCAGGAAGACGAAGGTGAGGAGCACCAATACCAGAGCAGCAGCAAAGGCCACAGCCATGGCAATAAAGCCGACGCGGGACTGGTGCGCTGCTTCCGCGTTGATCGCTTCGGCACGGTCAGTACGAATTTTTATCGCTTTCAGTAATACCGCGTTATATGCATCATCCAACTTGCGTGTCACGTCGGTTTCCTGCGCCACGATCCCTTCGAAGCTGCCTTGTTTAGCCGACTCAATCATCGGCTTTAATCCCTTATCGATATAGTCATTGAATGCCGCGGTGAGTGGCGCATCCAGCGCGATATCTTCTGGCGTTTTCGCCTTGCGGTCCATATAGATTTTAAAACCGTCACGCGCTTGCTTGATGCGGGTCTCCGTGCGCGCCAGATCGGCACGATAGCCATCCATTTCACCAATACGCGCAGCGGCGCCGGATTGCAGTACGTTCAGGCGAGCGGTACGCAAATGGTTCGAGCTATTAGAGATGCCCATACGGATTTGAATTTCATCCGTTGCATCGTTGAGGGAATTATTACTCTGGATCAAAAAATAGCTGGCGAGGCCGATACACAGGGCAAAAAGCAGCAGAATGCCACCAAAGATCATGCTGAAAAGAGGCATCAGGCGCAGGTTCTGCCAGATGCTGAGCTTATATTGCTCATCAATCGATGCTGTTTTCATATCCTTGCTCTCATTTTGGGTAGGTGTTCTGAGAACAAGCATCGGCAGTTCAGGCCAAAGGATTAGGGGGCGAAATGAGACCTGGCTCGCAGATCCAGGCAAAACGACAAAGGGCCAATCTGCGGATTGGCCCTTTGTCGGCTACGGCTATTTACTCAAACTGTTCACATGCAGGACTATCGCACGTTGACATAAATACCGGAGGTCACGTTATCGGTCAGTCGCACCACATGATAAATAACCTGTTTATTATGTGTCTTAATTTTGCGTTTTATATTACCTTTGTGTGACGATACCGTTTTGGCTTTAATTTGCATCTTGTCTGAAATTTGAATGGTGTCATGACCTGACATCCACATTTTCAGCATATTTGACTCAGTCTGACTTAATGTCAGTGGGTGAATATCCAGGCCTGCTGAAATACGCGGGGTTGCGCTGAGTTTCTTTTGCAGGTAAGTGCCAAGCAGTGAGTCCAGAGTCGAAGTTTTCACCGATTTTGATGTAATAATCAAGTTCTTACGAACATAGAGGTATTCCTCAAAATGGATGTTCGAGATCGCCATAAAGATAAAAAATAGCGTATCTGGATGCTGCATAATAATGGCGCGAATACGATCGCTGGAATCAGCTTCATGAATAAAACATTCTTCATTAATAAAGACGACACCAGGTTTAAGCTGTTCACATCTTTGTTGCAATTGTTCAATATCAGAGACCGGAGTAATATTTTTCTTTTTAACTCCTTTGGCCGACATATAGTCTGATAATCCCAGGCGTGTGTAGTTACATGAATCCATAATAATCGTTGGCATTATAGCGACCCTCACCAATTTGTTATCCGTTTAAATCAACGATGAATACGCGTTTGCGGTACGAGAGAGATTTCCAAAGACACTTTTTTATTCTGCTCGGCAGATTGGCGAATGATATCCGTGCGCCATCATGACTCTATCCCTGAACCCTTCTGCGAAGTTTTTTGTGTTACTTCCACGTCACTCTTGTCCCCGCGATAGTGGGAATCGCCGGGAGTTTGCATTAAGTGTGTAATTCGCTCTGTTTTTGAGAGCCCTGTCACTATCGCGCAAGTCACAGACAAATCTGATAGGACAATTCTTAAAAACATTTGAATCGCGAAAGTGTGACGTTTCAGCGAGTGTTGACAATGCCGGAAAAAAGGGATTTAGACAAGAAAAATCGCTGTAAAATTTTTTTTGTTTAAAAACAGCCCTTTGAGCATTTATTCAACCAATTCACAAGGTTTATCGCCTTAGGAATCGTCTGACTAAAATACGCGAAGCGCCGTTTAATAAGAATAATTTTCACCTGAAATGCGCATTTATCAGAATAACCTCAGTTGATTTCTGAGAAATATGGTTCGAAAAATGCACAGATTGATTTTGAATACTTAACTATCGCATAAGAACTTCTACAGAATCGTTAATTAGCGTGCGCGGGAGAGTTCTGAGACAAACTGCGCGAGTAAATCAAAGACTTCGCTGAAGAGATGTTCGCAGAAGGGGGCGAGCAGCGGCATCATCATACCCAGACTGAGGATCCCCACCGTTAAGGTAATCGGAAAGCCAATCGCGAAAACCGACAGTTGAGGTGAAACACGGTTTAACAAACCTAGTGCCATGTTTAGCGTGAGCAATAAAACAATTAAGGGTAGCGCTAACATCATGCCATTAAGGAAAATTAAACCGGCGGACTTCACCAGCGCCATAAAAGCATTGGCGTTGAGGGGTTGATCGTTAATCGGCAGGGTATGAAAACTGTCCACCAGCAGCGAAATCAGCCACAGGTGTCCGTTGAAGGTCAGAAACAGCAGCATCGCCAGCATATCGAGAAAACGCGCCAGCACCGGCATGTTAAGGCGGCTGCCAGGATCAAAGAAAGTGGCAAAGGATAAGCCCATCTGTAAACCCACGACTTCACCGGCCATACGCACCGCGGCAAACGCCAGTTGCATCGTCAGGCCAATCCCCACACCAATCAGTAATTGCTGTAACAGGATCCAAAAACCGGCAGGGGTAAATAACGTGACTTCTACCGGGGGCAACACGGGAATGACGATCCAGGTCGTCAAAACCGCGAGACCCACTTTCACGCGCTTGGGAATGGATTTCTCACTCAGCACCGGCGCACTTGCGAAGAGTGCCAGCAAACGCACCATCGGCCAGAAAAATTGCGCGACCCAATGGACCAGCTGGCTGCTATCGAGATTAATCATCAGCCGATGATATAAGGCAAGTTGGTCAACAGATTACGCATGTAATCCAGTATCAGGTTCAGCATCCACGGGCCGGCAATCACCGCGGTGGCGGCAACGGCAAGGATCTTAGGAATAAAGGAGAGTGTCTGTTCGTTGACCTGCGTGGCTGCCTGTAACAGGCTGATGATCAGACCGCTGACCAGTGCCGCCAGCAACAGCGGTGCGGCGAGCATCAGGGCAATTCGCATTGCTTCCTGGCCGATGACCATAACCGATTCGGGTGTCATGCTGCGCTCCTGGCGTTATATGCTGCGGCTGTGAGGCCGACCGGATTGAGAGTTGCCATCGACTTTTCTCTGCGCCGCTAGGAGTAGAAACTTTGTGCCAGTGAACCCACCAGCAACTGCCAGCCATCCACCAACACAAATAACATCAGCTTGAATGGCAGAGAAATGGTCGCCGGCGGCACCATCATCATCCCCAACGCCATCAACACGCTGGCAACCACCAGGTCGATGATCAGGAACGGGATGAATACAGTAAAGCCAATCTGGAAAGCGGTTTTCAGTTCACTGGTGACGTAAGCCGGCAGCAAAATGCGCATCGGCACGGCTTCCGGACCTTGAATCGGCGCGGTGTTGGCAAGACGAGCAAACAGCGCTAAATCGGCTTCACGCGTCTGACGCAGCATAAACTCACGCAGCGGCTGAGCGCCTTTGTCGATCGCTACGTCCATGCTGATTTTGTCCTGGCTGAACGGCAAATAGGCATCGCTGTAAATCTTGTCGAAGGTCGGCGCCATAATAAAGAAGGTTAAAAACAGCGCAAGGCCAAGCAAAACCTGATTGGGTGGCGCAGAAGGCGTGCCCAATGCGTTACGCAGCAAGCCAAAAACAATGATGATGCGCGTAAAGCTGGTCATCATCAGCAAAATGGCCGGAATAAAGGTCAGCGAGGTGATAAACACCAGCGTCTGCACCGGCAGTGACCAGCTCTGGCCGCCATTCGCCAGTGGCTGGCTGACCAGTCCTGGCAATTGCGCATGGGCAACCGGTGCCAGCAACAGCAGTGGCAAGAGGGGAAGCAATCGACGCATCATTGGGGTTTTCCGGGACGTTTAACCAGGTTCTGCAACAGCTGACGAAAATCCTGTGGCGCCACGGTTTTGCTCACCAACTCTTCAGGTGGCAGCGGCGGCAGTGAATGCAGATGGGTAATTTGCTGGGCGGTGACGCCCAGCACTAAACGCGCATCGGCGGTATCAACAATCACCACCCGCTCCTGACGACCCACCTGCACGCTGGCGCTGATTTTTAGCGCCTGAGTGTTGACGGTTTTGGGCGCAAAGCCAAGGCGTTTTGCCAGCCAGCCACAGGCCAGAATCAGCAGAACAATCACAGCCAGCACGCTGCTGACTTGTCCAATCACCGAACCGGTAGAGACCACCGGCTGGCTATGAACAGGCTGGCCGATTTGCGCGTTCTTTAACATGCTTAACGGCTCAGACGACGCATACGTTCAGATGGCGTAATAATGTCGGTGATACGCACGCCATATTTGTCGTTCACGACCACGACTTCGCCCTGCGCAATCAGGTAGCCGTTGATCAGAATATCCAGGGGTTCACCCGCCAGGCCATCCAAGGCCACCACGGAACCCTGCGTCAGGCGCAACAGTTCTTTGATGGTCATCTTGGTGCGACCCAGTTCCACGGTGAGTTTGACCGGAATATCCATAATCAGATCGATGTCTTGCAGCGAGCCACTGGCGCCGTTGCTTTCAAACGATTTGAAAACGTTCTCTGTTGGATCAGGCGTGCTGGTGGTTGCCTGCTCGTTCATTGCCTCAGCCCACAGGTCGTCCGCAGAAATATCATCGGACGGTTTTTTGCTGTCACTCATCGGGCTGTTCCTCGTTCAGCGAATTCAAAATCGGGTTAATCAGGTGTTCAACACGCAGCGCGTACTGGCCATTCATGGTGCCATATTGGCTGGTCAGCACGGGTACGCCATCGACGTGAGCAATGATGCGGTCCGGCTTCTCAATGGGCAGGACGTCACCAGGTTTCAATTGCAAAATACGTGACAGGCGCATGGATGTTTCCGCGAAGTGGGCAATCAGCTCCAGCTCCGAGTGCTGCACCTGTTTCACCAGATTGTCGCGCCAGTGAGTATCTTCCTGACGGGAGTTTTCCAGTGGTGGATTGACCAGCAGCTCGCGCAGCGGCTCAATCATTGAAAACGGAATACAGATATTAAATTCACCCACCAGGTTACCAATTTCTACCTGGAACGGGGTGTTGACGACGATATCGTTCGGTGAAGTGGTGATGTTGGTAAATTTCACCTGCATTTCCGAACGGACGTACTCAACATCCAGCGGGTAAATCGCTTTCCAGGCATCGCTGTAACCATCCAGCGCCAGCTTCAGCATGCGGCGGATGACGCGTTGCTCGGTATGGGTAAACTCACGGCCTTCCACTTTGGTCGGGAAACGGCCATCACCACCAAACAGGTTATCTACGGCGATAAACACCAGGCTCGGTGAAAATACCACCAGCGCAGTACCGCGCAGCGGTTTCAGGTGGATCAGGTTCAGGTTAGTTGGCACCGGTAAATTGCGGGCAAACTCATGGTAAGGCTGAATCTTGATCGCACCGACACTGATATCCGGGCTACGGCGCAGCAGGTTAAACAGCGCCATACGAAAATGACGGGCAAAACGCTCGTTAATGATCTCCAGCGCCTGCAGACGCTCGCGCACCACGCGACGCTGGGTATTGGGATCATAGGGACGGATATCGCCATCGGTCCCTTTGGAACTGTTCTCTACTTCCGCGCTGTCACTGTCGCCATTAAGCAGCGCGTCAATCTCAGCCTGGGAGAGAATGCTATCGCCCATTAAATCACCTCAAAATGAAGGCGGTAAACAGCACGTCACTGACCACCTGTGGCGGTTGCGTTTTTACCAGCGGTGGCGCCAATGCCTGTTTGATCTGCTCAACCAGGGCCTGCTTGCCTTGTTCGGTGGCAAGCTGCGCGGCACTTTGACGTGAGAGCAGCAGCAGTAAACGGCTGCGCACCTCAGGCAGGTAATCATTCAACCGACGACGGGTATCCTCATCGGGCAGACGCAGGGTAAAGCCTACGTACAACACACGGTCGGGATCGTTGTCAGGATTGACCAGGTTAACCGTAAACGTATCCATTGCAAAAAATACAGGGGCGGCCGGTGGCTCAACTTTCGCCGCTTCCGGTTTGTCATCCCCGTGTTTATTCATCATTCGCCAGACTGCATAGCCTGCCACGCTGCAAGCGGCCAGCGTTACAATCAGTAACACCGGTATTAGTAGTGAACGTTTGCGGCCTTTAGCTTTCGCGTTATCAGACATGTTTGCAGTTACTTCCTGTGAATTATGGGCAAGCCTCTCGGCTCGCCTGGACAGATTATCCCGCGTCTTAAGTCAAACAATGGGAAGAAAAGACGCGGGTTTTACGCTTACCTTCAGCGTTTAGCCGCTGTCAGGCAAAGATATCGACAGCGCCGTTACCTGTCACACGCGCCTGGAGGGCTGCCGGGACGGCAATAGGCGTTATCTCGTTTTCACTGTCCTGGGAGAGGGTAAAGCTGCCGTGTTGGCCATCACGACGTCCTTCCTGCTGGCCCTGATAATTCTGGCTTTGTGCGAAGGCGTCGCTGCTGACATTACTCTGTCCCAGGTTAATACCGCTCTCCGCCAGCGCTGAACGCAGCTGAGGGAGAGCCGCTTCCAGCGCGGCCCTCACTTGGCTGTGGCTGGAAACCATACTTAACTGCGCCTGATCCTTATCGAGGGTCAGGTTGATCTGGATAGCACCCAAATCTTCGGGATGTAAGCGCAATTCGGCATTTTGCTGACCGTTGCGACTAAACATCACGATTTGCTGGCTTAACGCCTGCTGCCACTCATTGCTGCCGAGTTGGGCATTCAGCATCGGCGTCGACGGAGTGGTGCTGGTCGTCGCCGTACTGTTGGTCAGTGTGCTACTGCTGCTGACCGGGGCGCTGGTTAAGGCTGTTACCGTGTCGCTCTGAGTATTACGATGTTCTTCCGGTTTGCTGAGCGTGCTCAGCACCTGCTTAAAGCTTTCATCCAGT
The DNA here is from genome assembly GCF_000963985.1 of Pantoea sp. BL1. Taxonomy (NCBI): domain Bacteria; kingdom Pseudomonadati; phylum Pseudomonadota; class Gammaproteobacteria; order Enterobacterales; family Erwiniaceae; genus Pantoea; species Pantoea sp. BL1. The sequence goes on from NZ_JZRH01000053.1 coordinate 27,770, forward strand.
GACAGCGAGCTGTGACTGTTGCTGGCCGTAGTGCTGGCGGCAGCGGCACTGCTACTGGTTGGCGTCGTACTGGTATCACGGCTAACACCGCTCAGCACATCGCTGGATTTCTTATGAGGCGTACTGTCGGACTGTGCCTCTTGTTCATCTTTCACGGCGCTCTGCAGCGTTCGGCTTAACAATGATCCGTTTAGCGTAGTCCCTGCATCGGCAGATGTTTTATCCGTGCTGGCGCTGACGGCGCTCTGACTGTTTCGCGCTTCAACCGCAACCGGTAACATCGCGAACAGTGCCTGAACATTCTGTAAGTCGCTGGCACTTAACGAACTTGCTTCAGACTTGTCTTTATCATCGGCTGATTTCAGCGTGGCTTTAGTGTTTTCCGGTTGTAAAAGTGCGTTTAACGCCTCTGGTTTGTCCAGTGCCTGCAATAACGCGCTTAATGACGCTTTTGTGACGCCTTTTTCATCGACTTCTGCTGTCAGATCAGTCGATTGCGTGTTAACACCTTGTTGCTGAGCCAGTGTCAGTAGGCGGTTACCCAGTTCAGTGATAAAACCCTGTGGCAGCGCATCTGTACCCAGCAAATTGTCCGATGCAACAGCACTGTCTGCATCGCTGACTTTAGAGGTTTGCGTAACCATAGTTGGCAGCGTAATCATTCGCCTCTCCTCATAGCGGCCCGTTGGGCAAATTCATCCATCCGTTTCTGATCGAGACGGTTTTCTTGTCGTAATGCGTTTTCGGCAGCCCGAGTGATCAGCGTTTGATAAGCATTCAATCGCTTATGCTTTTCTTGCCAGCTGCTCAGCGCCTGATCCAAACGTTGATTCCACTGATTCAGCTGTTGCCGATGCTGTTCAATGGCTTTTTCCAGCGTCTGGATAAACTGGTGATAGTTGGTCCAGCGCAGGCTGGAAATACCGCCAGACATATCGGTGTTGAGCTTATTGCGGTACTCATCCTGATAGTCGAGCAGCATGGTGAGCTGCTCATCTGCCTGCTTTACGCCACGGCGCATGTCACCTAAATGAATCACGGCCTGTTCCAGATCCTGCTCCGCCATATCGCGCAGCTTATCGATTGCACTGGCAGTTTTCATGGCTTACCTCGCTTGGGCTCGCGCTAGCCGAACATGGCCTGCAGGTGCAGACTGGCGTCGTCATAGTCGCTGCGTTCGAAAATACCCTGTTGCAGGAAGGCTTCCATCTCAGGGTAAAGCTTGATGGCTTTATCGAGCATCGGATCGCTTCCAGCGGCATACGCGCCTACACTCACCAGATCGCGGTTGCGCTGGAAACTGGAGAGCAGTTGTTTGAACTGACGCACACGCGCGTAGTGGGTGTCATCAATTAACGCGGTCATCGCACGGCTGATTGAGGCTTCAATATCAATCGCCGGATAGTGACCGGCTTCAGCCAGACGGCGCGACAAGACAATGTGACCATCAAGAATGGCGCGCGCCGAGTCGGCAATCGGGTCTTGCTGATCGTCACCTTCGGTAAGCACGGTATAGAACGCCGTAATCGAACCGCCGCCGTGGGTGCCGTTACCGGCGCGTTCCACCAGGGCGGGGAGCTTCGCGAACACGGAAGGCGGATAACCTTTGGTGGCCGGTGGCTCACCAATCGCCAGGGCGATCTCACGCTGCGCCATGGCGTAGCGGGTGAGGGAGTCCATGATCAGCAGCACGTGCTGGCCGCGATCGCGAAAATCTTCCGCGATGCGTGTGGCATACGCGGCACCCTGCATACGTAGCAGCGGTGAAACGTCAGCCGGTGCGGCGATCACCACCGAGCGCGCACGACCTTCAGCGCCGAGGATGTTCTCAATGAATTCCTTAACTTCACGGCCACGTTCACCGATCAGGCCAACCACAATCACATCGGCTTTGGTGTAACGTGCCATCATGCCAAGCAGCACCGACTTACCGACGCCGGAGCCCGCAAACAGGCCCATACGCTGACCGCGCCCAACGGTAAGCAGGGCGTTGATCGCCCGGACGCCGGTATCCAGCACATCGTGGATTGGCGTACGTTGCAGTGGGTTGAACGGTGCGGTGATCAACGGCGCACGATAGCCGGTGTCCGGGGCAGGTAAACCATCCAGCGGTTTGCCTGCGCCATCCAGCACGCGGCCGAGCAGTTCTGGCCCAAGCAGCAGTTGTTTACCGCCTTGTGCGTTGTCACCGCTAAAACGGGCATAAACGCGCGCACCTGGCAAAATGCCGTCCACTTCTTCCAGTGGCATCATCAACAGTTTCTGACCGTTGAAACCCACCACTTCGCTTTCAACTTCAGTGATGTTGTTGCCGTCGTGACGTTCGATGATGCAGGTCGCACCGAGCGGCAGTTGCAGTCCGGTGGCTTCCAGTACTAAACCGGTGGCGCGGGTCAGACGACCATAGCGGCGCACGGTCTGCACCTGCGAAATACGATCCTCGAAAGCATCGAGTGCGCCAAGCCAGCGGGAAAGACGCGACGAGGTCATTACAAGGTCCCCGGTGCGGCCAGACGGCACAGTTCCTGCCAGCGGGTTGCCACGCTGGCATCGAGATCACCATCTTCGGCGCTGAGTTTACAGCCGCCGGGATGCAGTGAGTTATCGGCGAGCAGTTTCCAGCCGTGCAGATCCAGCGTCGGGCCCAGTGTCTGCTCAATGCGCTGTAAATCATCAGGATGCACGCGCAGCTGCGGTTTGCCGCTGAACATCGGTTCTTGCTGAATCAGTTGCTGAATCTGGCGCAGCAGGGCGGTGCCATCCACTTGTGTGGCCTGGCCAATCACCGTGCGCGCTGCTTCCAGCGCCAGCTGCATCAGACGTGAGGCGATGACGCTATCCAGCGCTTCCAGCGTGTGATGGAACTCGGTCACTAACTGCTGCATACGCGCCTGCAAGGGCGCCTGCTGCTGTTGGGCATCGGCCAGTCCCTGCTGGAAACCGGCGTCGTAGCCGTTCTGCTGCGACTCGGCAAAACCCTTTTGATAGCCTTCGCTGTAGCCTTGCGTCTGTGCATCTTTGCGCATCTGCTGCTGCATGCGCTCCAGCATCTGCTGTTGCTCAGCTTCGGCACTCATTTCGACATCCACAGCCGGCTCTTCCTGCGGCGGTTCTTCTGCCACTTTGAAGGTGCTGCCTAAATCATCAGGCTGCCAGCGCTGCCACGCACGGGCGGAAAAGGCATCAGACATAAGTTTCCTCGCCACCACCAATTACCATTTCGCCGGATTCTGCCAGGCGACGGACCACCAGCAGGATTGCTTTCTGTTCGTTCTCCACGGCCGACATACGCACCGGGCCACGGTTGGCCAGATCGTCGCGCAGGATATCGGCTGCACGCGCTGACATGTTCTTGAGGAACTTCTCGCGCAGCGGCTGTTCGGCACCTTTCAGTGCAACCAGCAACTGCTCGGACTCCACTTCCTGCAGCAGGCGCTGGATGCTGCGATCGTCCACTTCCACCAGGTTTTCGAACAGGAACATCTCGTCGATGATCTTCTGTGCCAGCTCGCCGTCGAAGTCGCGTACCGCTTCGATAACCGCTTCTTCCTGCTGTGTTTTCATCAGGTTGATAATTTCGGCTGCGGTTCTTACGCCGCCCATCTTCGCACGCTTGAGGTTGGTACCATCCAGCAGGCCGTTCAGCACCTCGGTCAGTTCTGCCAGCGCCGCTGGCTGGACACCGCCGAAGGTTGCGATACGCAGCATCACGTCGTGACGCAGACGTTCATCGAACAACGCCAGAATATCCGCAGCCTGGCCACGTTTGAGGTGCACCAGAATGGTAGCGATAATCTGCGGATGTTCGTCGCGGATAAGATCGGCCGCTGCCTGCGGTTCCATAAAGTTGAGCGTTTCCATGCCGCTGGTGGTCTCGTTTTTCTCGAGAATATCTTCCAGCAGGCTGGAGGCACGCTCCTCGCCCAGCGCTTTGATCAGCACCGAACGCAGGTAGTCGTTGGAGTTCAGGCTCAGCGCCGCAAACTGCTCGGCATCCGCTTCAAACTCGCGCAGCACTTCGGTCAGTTGCTTGTGCGACACCTGACGCATCCCCGCCATCGCGGCGCTCAGGTGCTGCACTTCACGCTGGTTGAGATGTTTGAACACCTCGGCCGCACGCTCTTCGCCAATGGTCATCATCAGAATGGCGCTTTTTTCAGTACCGGTCAGACTCATAGTTCTTTACTCATCCATTCGCGGATAACCAGCGCCACAACGCGCGGATCGTTTTCAGACATATCGCGGATGCGCTGGCTCATCACCTCGGCGCTCATGCGGTTATTCGATTTACGCTCTTGATCCAGCTCATCTTTACTGAGCTGCACACTGTAGGCTTCTTCAGATTCCAGCGCTTCTGCACGTGCTGCCGCCGCCTCTGCTGCTGCCTGCTCCTGCGCTTTCTTACGCATCAGCTGCGGACGAACCAGTTTGCGATACAGGATGAAGGCAACCAGCGCCACCAGCAGCCAGCGACCACCGCTCATCAACATGTCGAAGAAGGCTTGCGATTGCCAGAACGGCAGGTCACCGCCAGACGGCTCAGTCATGTTGAACTGCGAGTTCACCACGTTGATGCTGTCGCCACGATTCTGCGAGTAGCCCATCGCTTCACGGGTCAGGTCTTCAATCTGTTTGATCTGCTGATCGTTCAGTGCAACGGCTTTGCCTTTGCCGTCATCACGGTAGTTCACCACCACGGCCACTGACAGACGCTGCACATCGCCGACGTTCACCTTGGTGTGGCGAATGGTGCGATCCAGCTCGTAGTTCACGGTGTCGTTACGGCTTGAACTGCTCGGGCCGCTGCTTTGCTGCGTGCTGGTGGTGGTGCCGTTGTTGTTCGCCGCGTTGTTCTGGCCATTCGCATTCTGGCCATTGGCATTCTGGCCGTTGGCATTTTGCTGCTGAGGATTATTAACCGGCGCAGTATTCGCAGGGGCAGGTTGATTCGACAACGCACCCGGCACGCCGCCTCGGTAAGGGCTACCGTTCTGCTGGTTAGTATTGGTCTGACGCGAGCGAATCGCCGTGCTGTTCGGATCGGCGTTCGGTTTGTACTTCTCGTCAGTTTGTTCGCTGCGGTCAAAGTTGATCTGCGCTGTCACCTGCGCATGCACATTGCCCTGGCCAACGATCGGATTCAGGATGGCTTCGATACGTTGCTGGTAACGCGCTTCCACTTCAGACGCGTACTTCAGCTGTGCGTCATTCAGGTCACGACCTTCGCTGTCAGAACGGGTCAGCAGGCGACCGGCCTGATCCACCACGGTCACGTTGCCTGGCGGCAGACCGGCGACGCTGCTCGACACCATATGCTGAATGGCCTGAATCTGGCCTTCATCTAATGCACGACCCGGTTGCAGGTTCAATGTCACGGAGGCCGAAGGCGCTTTCTGCTCACGCACGAACAGCGTGGGTTTTGGCATCGCCAGATGCACGCGCGCGCTCTTGACCGGGCCGAGCGTTTCAATGGTGCGGGCCAGCTCACCTTCCAGCGCACGCTGGTAGTTGATCTGCTCGCTGAACTGGCTGATGCCGAACTTCTCTTTGTCCATCAGCTCAAAGCCAACAGAGCCACCTTTCGGCAGCCCCTGTTGCGCCAGGCGCAGACGCAGTTCATGTACCTTATCGGCAGGCACCATCAAGGCACCGCCGTTTTCGGCGAACTGGTAAGGAATGTTCATTTGCGTCAGTTGGGTAACAATCGCGCCGCCATCCTCATCGGAGAGGTTGTTATAAAGGACGCGATAGTCAGGGGCTTTAGCCCACAGCACCAATGCAAAAACCACTGCGATAGCGGCAGCGGCAGCAACAATGATAGGAATTCGCGGATTGGCGCGCAGGCGGGCCAGAAGGTCATTCAGACCTTTCTTTGCGGTATCTTGTGTGGCGGCTGCACTCGCATTCATGACCGATTCCTGCCTGACATAATTGACCGGGTAAGTTGTGGTGACAAAACAGACTCCCTGACTTCCCCCATCATATTTCGCGTTGTAGCTGCGTTGGCTGCGTTCGTTCACCCCAGTCACTTACTCGAGTAAGCTCCTGGGGATTCGCGAACTTGCCGCCTTGCTAAAGCGCGAACTATTTTGGGGGCCAAATGAAAAATGAAATTCCAATCTTATGGCTGGCATTATTGATGAATCGGGTCACTTCGATGGCTGGATAAGCTGGGTTTTTTACGTTTATTTAGCGCCTTTGTCCTATTGACAGTGTGTTAACTTTTGCAGCGTGAAAATTTAAACCCTTCTTTAATGAGGTACAGGCAATGTCGATTCAGGCAATTGATGGTGTGTTGCAGCAGCTGCATTTAACGTCGTTACAGGCCAGCGGCAAGCAGGCCGAGTCAACCCATCAGGTAGATTTTGGTGCCACCATGAAAGCAGCACTGGATAAGATCAGCGACACGCAAACCGCGGCTCGCACCCAGGCGCAGGATTTTGAAATGGGCAAACCGGGCATCCAGTTAAACGATGTGATGGTCGATCTGCAGAAATCCTCCATTTCCATGCAAATGGGGATTCAGGTGCGTAACAAACTGGTCTCGGCGTACACCGATATCATGAATATGCAGGTGTAGTAGCTGCACAGATTGTTGCGGTGTCAGGCGGGAAAGCATTTATCTTTTTCAGTAACAGCGGCATGATGCTGGCCTGACACACAGCGTATATCGAGAAGAGGATTCTCACGTGAAGCCCACCCTGCTGCTGCTGATGGCAACGATCATGCTATCCGGCTGTGATAATAAAAATGCGGACTTTGCACCGCAGATGAAAAATTACGCTTACCTCTATCAGTTCGAAGCCATTCCCGGCAAAGTCAAAAGCACGCATCAGCGCCTGTTTAGCGCCGACGACACGCCAATCTTTGATGTCGATATCGCGTTCGATGGGCAAGGCTGTATTTCCCATGTGAAATCCATTGATAAAGCCGGGGAGGTCACCGAAGTGACGCGGGAAGGCGATAAACTGACTGGCACTGAGAACGGCCAGGATGTGGTCGTCACGCTGAATAAGCAGTGCGCGCTAATAAAAAAAGTCACTCCTACCATGACGGTGGATATAGGCTATAACGATCAGGGTTGGGTCGATCAAATCTCCTCTCCCGCCTCTGATGTTAAATTCCATCTGACCTACAATAACGTCGGTGATATGACGCTGTTAAGTATTAAGAAGGGCGATGAGGAAGTTTCACGCGCCAGTGCCAAACATGATACGGATGCGAAAAAGATATCCGACGTGGTCACGACGGTGCAAAGAAACGAGCAGAGCAAGACGGTCACCACCCAGTGCCAATATAAGAATGATGTCCCTTTCCGTTGCGACACCGTCACCACGGACGGCGCAGGGCAAGTGACGGACAGGCAGTACGGCACCATTGATGTCACCTATTATTGATGTCTGAGTAAGCCGCGAATGCGGCTTTTTTTATGCCGTTAATATCGGCATCGATAAGCGAAGCGTTAAATAAAACAACAACTTACTGATCAATTGCGCGCTCGATATGCTAAAGTGTGGGCCTTAGGTAAGCATTCGTCAGAGCAGGGAACTCGGTGGGCAACATGCGCATCACGCGAGGCGTTGAGGAGTGTTGAGTAAGGGCTGCAGCGACAAGAAGCGTGTAAGAATGAAAGAAGGTTATTACTGGGTTAGAGATAAAGATAATCCACCAGAAGTCTGGCGATATATAAAGCAGTTTGGCTGGTACCGTCCCTGCGTTGCCGTGCCCATCACCTTAAGTTCATTTAAGTTGATGAACTACCAGGTCATCAGCGATCGATTATTACCACCGGGTTATTTCCCGCTTTAAATGAAAAAACCGCCGGTTGATGGGCGGTTTTTTGTATTTTTGGGTCTTGAGCTAATTGATCTCTGGCCAGGCGACGGCCGGGAAACCATTTAACAGCGGACGGGCGAACAAATATCCCTGGAACTGGCTAATGCCCGCGGCTTCCAGCCACATCCACTCTTCGGCTTTCTCCACGCCCTCGGCGATGACCGCAATTTCCAGCGAGTTACAGCACTTAATGATGGCATGCAAAATGGCCTGTTTAGGACCGCTTTTGTGCACATCGCTAATCAACTCACGATCAATCTTAATTTTGTCTGGCTGGAATCGCGATAACAGTGATAGGCCAGCAAAGCCTGCACCGAAATCATCCAATGCCAGACTGATACCCGCCGATTTCAGTTTACGCACCTGTGCCGCAAACTCATCGGTGCGCGAGATGATCTCATTTTCAGTGACTTCAACAATCACCTGCTCGGGTACCAAACCATTGGCTTCAATCTGCGTCAGCAGAAACTCCACCGCATCAGGAACCGTGACCAGTGACATTGGCAGCAGGTTAATGGAAATACTGTGTTCGCCAATACCTAACTTTTTCGCCAGTTCAAATGCCAGCTTTTTAGACTGAATATCCGCATGATAAACAGCTTCGCCACCGAAGGCAGAAAAGTATTCGCCGGGTGAACCGCCATTCGGGGTGCGGATTAACGCCTCATATGACGCCACGCGGCGTGCAAACGGATCGATAATCGGCTGAAAGGCAAAGTGGCACTCTTTCAGTGAGTCAATGACTTCATCCTGAAGGGTACGAGAGGGCTCATCCGCAATGAATTCCCAGGTGCTGGCGGCGGGGATTTCAAAGTAGTTCTCTTTATCACGAGCGATTACAAAGGTGCGCAGGAATTGCAATGCGCGATCATCGTAGGTCAGCTGATAGCGCGAGGTGCCTTTGTCTAACACGGCTTGTAGCACCATGGATTTATCATGCTCGCGTAAATCAAACAGCTCCATCCCCACTTTGCCGAATCGGCGAGCGGGAGCAAAGTCATGCATTAACTCCACCAGATTGTGGTGGCGGGCGTCCTGGCAGATGCGATCATAAATACCCTGTACGGCTTCGCGTGGCCCTTCAAGTAGCTGGAAGAAGTGCAGTCCATCAAAAAGCAGAATGCCTGTGACATCGTGCGAGCTGTTTTTGTTATTCGCTTTTTTCACCATGTCTTCGAGTGTCTTGATAGGAACATGGTCATGGAGGTGGCTGCGATAAATGATGGTGGTAAGCATAGCGATTGTCCGGACAGCTTTTTATTGTGGGGCCTACAGTAGCAGGCTTGGGGCGGGGGCTGTCCACCAATATAGTCCCGGATCGTAGACTATTTTCCAATTAATGAGTTAACCGAAACGGCTAGCGAAACGGCGTCAAATCGAATTGTTAATTAATTGCACCGGGGGAGCATCTACGATAAATAATTTCGATTGAATGGATAAATAAAAAGCGTATCTTGGCCCTCGTTAACCAGAGGTGAGCATAATGTTACGCGACTATTTAAAGATTGATGATAGCGACCGTTTAGTTGAACAGAGCGTATTAAGACTCAACAACCGCGGTCAGGAAGATGTCACTGAATGGCATATTGTTAGCGTAGACGGCAAGCAAAAAGGCAGCGTGACGCTGTTCGATAAGCTCTGCAACCGCCGCTCATATTGCGTTAACTATCGCATTACGCAGAAGGATGTGCACGGGAGGGTTGTCGTCGATCATCTGACCGACGTTTTGTAATAATTGCCGTAGTTTTGCTTGTTTTGACCCGCTCATAGGCGGGTTTTTTGCATTCTGTTACCTGACGCGATAGCGGCGCATTTCCATCATAGTTCCGATTAATTCAATCTTTTTCTCAGACGATGTCTGCACAGGAAAATCCTCATTCAACGGTCGTAACGAGAAAATTTGTTCGTCGTGCTGTTCAGTCATCAGGCGATAAATACGTACCAGAACCTCGCCATTGATGTGCGCCAGCACCACATCACCCGGTTGCGGCGCAACAGCTGGGTCGAAAATCAGCGTATCGCCGGGTCGGTAGTCAGGTTGCATCGCGGCATCATCCAGAGTGATCGCCAACGCCGATTCACTTAGTTTGCTGTCGCTATAGAGAAAGCGGGTTGCCTGCTGCCGAATCAATAAGCGCTGCTCCTGCATCCATGCTGCCGCTTGTGTCAGGGTGATCAACGGCAGGGCGCTGACGTCACTGACTGTCGACGGGGTGGTAAACACCTCGCCCTCACCATCAATAATCCATGCGGCGGTACATTGCAGCAGTTCTGCCAGCCTTAACAGATTCTCGCCACGCGGGAGGGTCTCATCCTTTTCCCATTGTGAAACAGCAACGTGTGACACGCCAATGCCGATTGCCACTCCTTGCTGTGTAAGCTTCAGGATTTTACGACGGCTGCGGATGCGCTCACCCACAGATTCTTTTTTCATCATCTTGACAACTCCTCTGTGCTTTACTTAAGTATACTTAAATTCATTAATTAAAGTAAACTTAAATTCTAATGTTGGCCGCATCACTGGCAAGGGCGGGCAACATGTTCCTCAGGTGGATCCCTTGCCAGTAGAGAGGTGAGGCATGGAAAGTAGTTTGGTGACCAGCGTCGGTGCGCTGCTTCTCGGTGGCGGTGCGGCAGCTGTGTTCTGGAAACCCTTAATGGCAGGCATCGCGGCCATCGTCACCAGCAATCGCGCCGGCGGCGAGATCATCACCAGCTACAAAGAACAGGTGATGCTTCTCAAAGAGAGCCATGCGCTGATGCGCCAGGAGAATGATGACCTGCGTATTCGCCACGACAAAAACCTGCGGCGCATCTCTTCGCTGGAGACCGATCTACGGCTGATAAAGAACGCGTTGGGCATTCTTTTAGCCACCACGGAATCTGATCATAGCGATAAATTCCGCAGTCAGATCAATCAACTGATCACCACCTTAGAGGAGAGTCGCGATGGTGCAGATAAACAGTGAGTTTTCAGTGCGAGGCCACCGGCGCCAGCTACTGCTAGGCGGCCTGCTACTGATGCTGTCGCTGCTGTGTGTGGCGATGACAATTATGTTCGTGTTCGTGAATAACAGCGCCAATCGCCGGGTGGAAGACATTCGCCAGCAGTATCGTGCGATTTCGGACCGGAGGGAGGCGCGGGTGGCCGAACTGACCAGCCAATTAGTCGCGCTGCAGAAAAAACTCGATGGCTTGCCGGACCGCACTGCGAACAAAACGGCGGACAAAGTGAAGCAGGTTGTGGGGGAGGACGCGCCGCCCGAATCGACGCATTAAGGAGGCCATGATGAGTATTACCGAGCGGATTGCAGTTGGCTTCGGCCGATTGCGGTCTTTATTAAGCAAGAAGGAGAAAATTATGAGCGACCAAACTGTAATCGAAAATAGTGCATCAGCGGATGCCAGCACGCTATCACCGTTAGAGAGTTTTGCTAATGAGGTGGCGGGGAAGGCGGAGAGCAGTGCATCAGCGGCAGATGGCTTAACTTCAGCCGTGAGTAACGCGCCAGGGCAGGACGCCATAGCACCAGTGTTAAGCAGCGTGCCTGCAACGGATGCTTCAACGACAAACGTGGATAGTGAACCAGCACAGGACGTCTCAACAGCAGCCGTGAGTAGCGTGCCAGCGTCGGATGCTTCAACGCCCGCGGTGAATAGTGTTCCAGCAGCTGACGCCACACTTCCCGCTGAAGACAGTGCAGCTGTCCCAGACACCTCAACGCCAGCAGTGAATGCTGGCAGCGAGGCACAACCTGCAGCGGCCGTAGCGGATGCAACGGATCTCACTCAGCAGTTGACCACGCCGGATCCGCTAGCAAACGGTTCTGCCAGCGCCGGGCCTTCATCGGCTTCTACCGTCGGCAATCTGGCTGAGCAGCCTGTAGCAGGAATCATTACGTATGCGGTTAGTCAGGATATCAGCGCTAGCGTGAAGGACTTCACTCAGGCATTCAACTTTGTCGAAAGTGGGGTTGTGAAGTTAGGTACGGCCGCGAAGGATGAGCTGATTGCCCTCGCGCGCAAGTATCTTTAATTCTGTGGCGGCCTTCGGGTCGCCTTTTCATCTTCCGATTATTCTTAATGCGGCCTCGCTATTTTCTACTAACTTTAATCATTCAGGCGTTATTTAAACGGGTTTAATTAGCGAAAAGGAAGATAGCATGAGTGATACAGAGGCAATCAAAACCAAAACTGACTACCTGCGTGATGTCACCTCCCAGTTAAAAGAGATGCGTCACTATGCGCAGACTAATACTGAGACGCTATCCAGCCACTGGTTGGCATTTGATGCAGGCGAGTACAAAGATAAAGAGTATGCGGGACGTTTTGACACGCTGCTCAACAAGCAGGGACAGCTGTTAGATGATATTGAGCTGGCGATTCAGGATTTAGAGATCGCCATCAATCACAGCGAGCAAGAAGGCTAAGTTCCCCCGCGCTGGTGGCTTAATCGGCCACCAGCCACATCTCGGCTTCATCAAACATCTCTTCAACAATACGCGCGACGGTTGCTTTATCGTTCTTACTTAAATCGGTATCGATAGCGTTGCGTTCCATCGGCTTAACGCGCACCTCAATCTCTGGAAAGACGCGTTGCACACGTTTCTCAAGCTCCTGCAAAATCATCTCACGCGCGCCCGGCAGACCGGCAACGTTGCGTTTATCGTAAATCAACTCCACAAACATCAGGGCATTCCATTCATCAAGCGGGTGCGCCATATTACTGTAAATAAAAACAGTGGCAAGTGATGAACCGTTGCGCTGCGAAAATTTTTTGTTTTTGGTAAGCGCAGCACCACATTTGCGTTGATACTCAACAGCGTTACACAGGGAAATGGACTCATGGGGGGTAATATGCGGCAACTGGTGATCGATATTCTGCTGAAAATGGCAAAGATGGATACGGATGCAAAAGAACTGGTGGCACAGGTGGAGGCACAATCACTGCTGCTGGCGGCATTATTGATTCAGGCTAAAGAGGATAATTCGCTGACCATCACGGAAACCGTGCAGGACGCCATCGTTACCGCATCGCGTTCTGGCGAGTTGTTTCTACAGTCAGACGTGGATCTGCTATTGACGCACGTTAACCGCCTACTAGCCGTTGCGCGTTATGTCGAAGTGAAGGGAGTCGAGCGAGAAGGATAGGGGAAAAATACGACCTCTGGAGGGGAAATCCAGCAACTCCTCCAGAGGCGGCGCAATAGCACCTTCGTTCAAGGACAATCTACGACCGAAGCCGTCAGACACAAGTTATACAACTTCTGCTGACTTGTACAACTTTTTCCTTGCCGATTTGTGTGGTTGGAGGTGTGCTTGAGATATATTTTTAGGGCCGCTGCGCTTAAAGTTCGTTCTTGATGCAAAACTCTTCCCACGTCATGCCGAGCGCTTCCGCATGTGATTTCAGGTAAGTTTCAATGGCTTCAGCCGCAACCGCTTTATCAGGCTCTGCCAGTTGGATGGAAAACAGCATGCCATCCAGCTTTTTCTGGCGTAAGAATGCCGCATAAATGCGCTCAGCGTGCCACTCGCGCAGTTGACGCAGTGACAGGTTGGCCGCGCGTGCGTCGCTCTCGGTCAGTTCATCCAGCGCGGCTTGAAAATCGGCGTGCGCGGCAAAAAACATCGTGCGTGCCTGGGCGTAATACTCTTCTGGGGTTTTCATGCGAATTTCCTGCTTATCGACTTGCGCGCTAGTGTAACGTGCGCGAGCCGTATTGTCAGGCTCAGCCGGCTTTTCACCGAGATTCCTTGCGTAACTTACGCGAAAAATTATAACGTAGCCGCCATTGAGGCGAGTGTAGGGACCAGGAATGAAAAAGTGGATGGTATTGGCCGCGCTGGGCTTGAGCGGATGTGCGCAGATCAGCAATTACGATGAAGCGGTAAAAACCCCGGCACCAGTGGAATTGCAAGGTAACTGGCAAACTGTCGGACCGCAGAGCAAGTTGATTAGTGGCCAGGCGATGGGCAGCCTGATCATTGGTGCAGAAGGCGACACGCTGGACTGCCGCCAGTGGCAGCGCGTGATTGCCAAACCGGGCAAGTTAACCCGCCTGAGCGATGAGTGGGTCAACGTGACGCGGCAGGTGCGCGTCATGCCGATAACGCTGGAGAACGGTGAACTGCGTTATGACGGCTTACGCATGCGTAAGGTCGATCAACCCACCGTTGAGTGCCAGCAGGCGCTGGAACAGGTGGCGAAGCGTCCAAAGGACGCGGTGATACAGGATATTCAGCCGCAGATTATGGAGCCGGTGTCGGTTCCTGCGCAGAAGTAATACCGTAAGCAAAGCATAAAAAAAAACGGGTGAGCATTAGCTCACCCGTTTCTCATTCAGCCCGCCGCGCATTAATTCTGCGGCAGATACACATTACCTTGCTTGCCGTAAGCACTCATCACCGACTTTTGCATCGTGGATTGACCAATCAACTGCGACAGTTCGTCCATGCGCGCCTGTAGTAGACGTCTGACTTCACTCTCATTGTCCAGGATATGGCGCAGTACCGGGCGCAGTTGTTCTTGCATAGAGTTGGACGGTGGCGAGGCCTCAGTAGAGCGGGCCAACGTTTGCACCGCACTGACGTAATCCACTTCCTTAATAATCAGGTCATCCCATTCGCCGTCTGCGGCCAGGCGCAGCATTCCATGGCTGAGATCGAGTAGCTGTTGGTAAACGTTTATCAGTTGCGGTGCGTTATTCATTAAACGGCGTCCTGAAGGTGTTGAGGTTGTGCGACTTCTTTCCAGGCGTCAGCGATATTACGCAGAAGACCTTCGACTTCTTCGATGGCTTCTACATCATTACGCAGGTTTGCCTGCAGCAGACGGCGGACCATGTAGGCGTAGAGCCCCACCAGATTATCGGTGAGCTCATCGCCGCTCCCTTCCACCAGACCCTGCTTAAGTCCGTTTTCGATGATGTTGATCGCTTTCGACAGCGATGAACCTTTGCCTTCAATATTGCCATCCTGCAAAAACAGGCGGGCACGTACCAGCGCGCTGAGCGCGCCGTCAAACAGCATGGAGACCAGCTGCTGCTGGTTGGCGCTCATGACAGCGCTCTCCACACCAATTTTTGCATAGGCTTTAGTGCCATTTGCGCTGTACATGATCACTCCTTATTACGATGAGCTGCTGGAGCTAGAGCTGCTTGATGACTCGAACTGTTGTGTCAGATAGCTACTGGTTTGGTTCAGCGAGCTCATCAAAACGTCGAGCTGAGTAAATTGCGTTTTGTAGCGCGCCACCATGTTATCAATGCGAGTGCTCATTTCGTTGTATTGGTCGGTCAGTTGGTTCAGCGTCTTGCTAACGCCATCAGTAGCTGCTTGCACAATACCGGTACTTGACAGCCAACCTGTCAGATTGGTTGCGATAGTGGTGGTGATACCGGTGGTTTTACCGTCACCGACAATCATCTCTTTCACGCCATCCGCATCGCTGCTTAGTGCGGTTTCTAACTTGTCTGAATCCAGTTCCAGTGAACCGGTGGTCGGGTCAGTGGTGATACCAATCTGCGCCAGGGTTTTATAGGTGGAAGAGCTTTGCGCATTAGTCAGCATGCTTTTCAGCTGAGTCTGGATGGTACGCAGCGTGCTGTCGCCAACTAAAGCACCGTTGCTGGAATCCTGAGAGTCAGCACCGACATCCACCGCGGTGTATTTGGTCAGGGTATTGAACTGATCCAACAGGGTGTTGTAGGCATCGGTCCAGGTCTTGATGGCACTTTCAGCTTTCGACGTGTCTTTGGTGATGGTCAGCGTCTGGTTACCGCTGGTGGTGTCATTGAGATTGAGAGTGATGCCTTCCAGCGCATCGCTGATGGTGTTACTGCTGTTCTCAATCTCAACGTTATTCACTGTCAGCTTGGCATTTTGCGCGGTGACGCTTTCAGTCATCGCGTTGCTGCTGGCGGTTGAGTCATAACCCACGATGCCCTGCAGGGTATCGTCACCGGTGACCTTAATTGAACTTACTGCGTTATCACTGCCAGTTTCACTTGAAGTCAGTGATAAACGGTAGCTGCCATCGCCCACTTTGATAATGGTGGCTGAGACGCCCGCATCAGCGCTGTTGATCGCATCGCGCATACCAGTCAGCGAGGTTTGATCGCTGGTCAGGGTGATGTCTTTACTGGTGCCATCCTTCAGCGTGATGCTCAAGGTGCGGCTGCTGGCAGAACTGTCACCCAATGCGGTGGTGTTGCTGGTTTGTACCGCTGAAGTCAGGGTCTGTGCCTGTGCCAGCTGCGAAACGCTAATAGTGTACTTACCGGCAACGACAGTGCCAGATGTTGTGGCACTGAAAGCGCTTGAGCTGCTAGAGGCAGACGTAGCTGAGAATAAATCGGCACTGTTTAACGCGGTATTGGCTGTCTGGAACGTGGACAGAGAGCTTTTCAGCGTCGCGTACGCACTCAGCTTAGCGGTATACGCCGTTTGCTGAGTGGAGATAGGGGTTAAAGACGCTTTCTCAGCTGTGGTCAGGTTATCCAGAATAGTACTTAAGTCGAGTCCTGAACCGATACCGAGGGTAGAGATACTAGCCATGTTGTTTCCTTTTATACCGACACGGAGAGTGAATACCGGGGTTATCGGCTCTTAATAGGCAAAGTTTAAAATTATTTACCTACGAGTGATAAAGCGAATAAGGCATATAGAGAAGGGTAATTCCAACGCTAGAAAAGTATTGGGTTTGCACTAAAGATGTGCGAGGTGAGGGCGATAAAGATAAGCGTGACAGGTTGAAGAGAAAAAATTTCGCCTGGTACTAAAAAATCTCTAAAGGTTGTTTAAGCACAGACGATAACAACTTTGACGGCGCTGAAGCCGGCGGGTTGAAGCCCAAACCATAACCAAAGACTTGATTAATAGGAACTTAAACCATGGCTCAAGTAATTAACACCAACAGCCTCTCGCTGATCACCCAGAACAACATCAACAAGAACCAGTCTGCTCTGTCTACTTCTATCGAGCGTCTGTCTTCTGGTCTTCGTATCAACAGCGCTAAAGATGACGCTGCTGGTCAGGCAATTGCCAACCGCTTCACCTCTAACATCAATGGCCTGACTCAGGCTGCTCGTAACGCCAACGACGGTATCTCTGCTGCGCAGACGACTGAAGGCGCACTGTCAGAAATCAACAACAACTTACAGCGTGTTCGTGAACTGACTGTACAGGCACAGAACGGCACCAACTCTGATTCTGACCTGTCTTCAATCCAGGACGAAATCAAATCCCGTCTGGACGAAATTGACCGTGTATCTGGTCAGACTCAGTTTAACGGCGTGAACGTATTGGCTAAAGACGGCAAAATGTCTATCCAGGTTGGCGCTAACGATGGCCAGACCATAGATATTAACCTGCAGAAGATTGACTCTTCTACTCTGGGTCTGAGCGGTTTCGGTGTTTCTTCAAACGCACTGAAAACCAGCGATGCTATTACTCAGGTTGGTGCGAGTGGCTCACTGAAGAATGTTGATTTGTCATCAGTTGCTACAGCTTTAAAAGTTGACGCAAGCACTCTTTCTCTGAAAAACGTTCAAACCTCTGCTGGTGCAGCAACGGGTACTTACGTTGTTTCATCTGGTAGCGACAACTATGCAGTATCTGTTGACGATGCAACTGGTGCCGTGTCACTGAACACCACTGACGTTTCATACACTGACTCTGCGAACGGTGTGACTGCTGGTACTATGTCAGGTCAGTTCGTGAAAGTAGGTGCTGACTCAACTGGCGCTGCACAGGGTTACGTAACTGTTCAGGGTAAAGACTACAACACTGCAGCGGCTGCAATTGTTGATGGTGGCGCAGGTGGTACAACTGCTGTGGCTAGCAACATCGGTGATATTGCTGATAGTGCAAACGCCAACGCACATACTGGTTCAGCCACTGCTGATCCACTGGCTTTGCTGGACAAAGCTATCGCTAAAGTTGATACGTTCCGTTCAAGCCTGGGTGCGGTACAGAACCGTCTGGATTCAGCGGTAACTAACCTGAACAACACCACTACCAACCTGTCTGAAGCACAGTCTCGTATTCAGGACGCTGACTACGCTACTGAAGTTTCAAACATGTCTAAAGCACAGATCATCCAGCAGGCGGGTAACTCAGTGTTGGCTAAAGCTAACCAGGTTCCACAGCAGGTTCTGTCTCTGCTGCAGGGCTAATCGCTACTTAAGCTCCTTGCTTATCAAACCCCGCTTCGGCGGGGTTTTTTTATACCTGCATATCATGAACATTCAGATATAATCATTGCTCTCACTTTTCACAGGACGTGAACCATGCGTAAACGATTTGCCCTTTTAACGCTTCTCCTGGTCTCTGGCTGCGCGCCCATAAAACACCCTCGCACACACACGCAAAATCCACCTGCACCAGCCGTCACCGATCTCAAAAGCTATTATGACGCCGTCCATTTTGCTATCCAGACGCAGTTTTTTGACGCCGACCACTACATTGGCAAATCCTGCAATTTACGTATTGATCTTGATGCAAAAGGTCAGGTAAGCGATATGCATGGACTGAGCGGTGATTTATCTCTTTGTACCGAAGCGATGTACGCGATAAAGCATGCTGAGTTGCCCGTTCCGCCTTCTGCAGAGGTGCATGAGAAGACCAAAAGTATGGTGATAGTATTTGCGCCTCAGTAAGGATGTGCGATGAATCGCACCGCTACGATTAAAGCGGTCATTAATTTTTTACGACACCCAAGCGTAGCGGCGCAATTTATCGCGCAACCCTTTCACCCACCTAACGACTTCAGGTGTTTCCTTCTGCCCTAAACCAAATTCTTTTACACCAGCCACCACGATTTCCCCCAGCACCCTATAACCCCAAAAAAGTAACCAACCTGTTACAGTCTGGTGCTGAAATGCCGATAACTACCCCAGAATCATTCCCATTTTTTGCACGTCTTTATTCTGTTTCTGGGGTGTCTATGCGCTTCAATTATGACTTGTTACCGGGTGAGCTACTGACCTTCGAAGAGATCGCGTTGCGCTATGCGCAGCAGCATCCTGATGAGAAAGAACTCACCGCACGCGGGTTGCTGAGCCCGTCGACCAGCTTTCGCAATTTGGTGATCCGCGCGGTGTTCGCGCAGGAGGAGATTAACAGTCCGTTAGAGGATCTGTTGTTCGTCTCTGACGATAACGAGCGCAAAAACTATCTGCGCCGTTTTGAGCACTATCTCAAAAGCCAGCAGGCTTTCCTTTATTTCCGCCGTAACGATGAAATAAAGAAGGAAGGGCGCTGGAAGGTGGTGGGTGAAACCCAGGTTTACGCCATGCTGGATCCGAATTCGGCAGAAGCGCAGAACCTGCTCACCAGTCGGGGCTTCAAACTGGTGTTGATGCGACAGACGGAAGAGGAGGAGTACTGGCAGCTGTTCGATCCCCATGCGCACCCTTGCTTCCCACTGTCGCGCAAAATTCAGTTTCTGGTGGTGCTGAGTACGCCGCAGCATAAAGTGCCGACAGCAGTGATGCCAGGCACAGAAGTCGGGCGGCGCGTAAAGGCGAAAGTGTTCCAGCGAGCCAGCCAGGCAGAGTTTAATTCAGCCGTTAAAGCGCGCTATGGCGCCTGTATCATTACCGGCACGCAGCTTACGGAACGTCACAGCTGGCCGTGGGTGGAGGCCTGCTATATCGATACCCAGGAAAATGAAGAAGGTTTTCTTGCCGATAACAGCGTCGATAACGGCTTGTTCCTGCGCAGTGACTTACAGCGCTTGTTTATCAATAAAATGATAAGTATCGACGCGGAATCCGGGCAGGTGATGTTTAATCCGCTGCTGGAAACTGAAGCGCCGATTAGCGATTTTTATCAGGCACTTGATGGCAAAACCTGTGCACTTTGGGACGCGGTGCCGCCTGGCACGCGGCAACGGCTGCGCAATCTACGCTAGCGGCTTCGCCTATGGCGGTGCATTCCACCGCCATCCATAACAAATTTGAAATAACCTCGCTTTTGCCCGCCTATTCTGCCAATCGAAACCCCTACAGAATTGGATAATCATGCCGATAACTTTATTAACGCAGGGTAGTCACCGTGAACGATCTCTATACGCCCGAAGGCGTGATGGATAAACATTCGCTCTGGCAGCGCTACGTTCCTCTGGTGCGACACGAAGCGTTGCGCTTGCAGGTACGTCTGCCAGCCAGCGTTGAGCTTGACGATCTGCTGCAGGCCGGTGGCATTGGTTTATTAAATGCCGTGGAGCGCTACGACGCGCTGCAAGGCACCGCCTTTACCACTTATGCCGTGCAGCGTATCCGGGGCGCAATGCTGGATGAACTGCGCAGCCGCGACTGGGCACCTCGCAGCGTGCGTCGAAATGCGCGCGAAGTGGCCGGTGCGATGCATCAGGTAGAACAAGCGTTGGGGCGCTCGGCTACTGAGCAGGAAGTGGCTGAACAGTTGAATGTTTCGCTGGAAGAGTATCGGCAGATTCTGCTCGATACCAATAACAGCCAACTCTTCTCCTACGACGAGTATCGGGAAGAACACGGTGACAGCGCGGAGCTGGTGACGGATGGGCATGAAGAAGCCAACCCGCTTCATCAGTTAATGGAAGGAAGCCTGCGTGATCGCGTGATTGAAGCCATCGAGGCATTGCCCGATCGTGAAAAATTAGTGCTCACACTGTACTACCAGGAAGAACTGAACCTGAAAGAGATTGGCGCAGTGCTGGAAGTGGGGGAATCCCGCGTCAGTCAACTGCACAGTCAGGCGATTAAACGCCTGCGTGCCCGGTTAGCGGGGGCGCGCTGACAGACTCAGTACCTGGCATCGAAAAAATAAAAATACCGGGGACTCAGCAATGGGAGCCAAAGCCAAAGCCAGACCTTTAAGTCGTTATCTTAAAGACTATAAACACAGCCAAAGCAACTGTTCACATTGTGGCAAAGTTTTAGATCGTATGGCGTTAGTGTTTCGTGGACAGATCATCAATAAAGAGGCCATCGCGCGGATGGACCAGATGATTGATGACCAGGTATGGATGAAACTCCAGCCGGAACTGACCGCGTTATGTCGTTTCTGCAGCGATATTTTTTGTAATACCCATCCTAATTACTTCGACATTATGGCGTTCAAACAGTATCTGTTTGAGCAGACCGAGATGAGTCACAGCACCATTCGCGAGTATGTGGTGCGGCTGCGTCGTCTTGATGACATGCTGAAAGCGAAAAATTTCCCGGCCGACAGATTACGGGGCAACAGCTGGCATGAATGTCTGGAAAACGATTTGCCGGATGCGGGTAACAACAATTACCGCATCGCACTGCGTAAATATGACCAGTTTTTAGGCTGGCAGCAGGGCTGATTGTGATCCTGCCCTTGTTGTTGCTGAGCATAGCAGCAACAGGGGCCGCACTCGCAGAATTCCGGGTGCGACTTTTCTCATCTTCTGCAACACTGTATGGATAATTGCACATTGCCCGAATGGAGGCTGCATTGTCTTTACATCTCTTGCACCAGTTCCCACGTCTTGAATTACTCGGTGCACCTACGCCGCTTGAGCATCTGCCACGGCTTTCTGATTATCTCGGTCGCGATATCTTTATCAAGCGCGATGACTTCACGCCTGTGGCGATGGGCGGCAACAAACTGCGCAAGCTCGAATTTCTGGCGGCCGATGCGCTGCGCGAGGGCGCGGATGTTCTGCTGACGGCGGGCGCAATTCAATCCAACCATGTGCGCCAGACGGCGGCGGTAGCGGCGCGCCTTGGCCTCAAGTGTGTGGCGCTGATGGAAAATCCAATTGGCACCACCTCAGAAAACTACCTCACCAACGGCAATCGCCTGATGCTCGACCTGATGGACGTCGAGGTGGTGATGGTGAATGCGTTGCACAATCCCACTGAACAGCTGGCAGAACAGGCTGAACGTCTCGAAGCTCAGGGTTTCCGTCCTTATATCGTGCCGGTTGGCGGTTCCAACGCACTGGGCGCGCTCGGCTACGTGGAGTGTGCGCTGGAGATCGCGCATCAAAGCGAAGGCGTGGTGGATTTCGCCGCTGTGGTGGTAGCATCGGGCAGCGCCGGCACCCATGCAGGTTTAGCGGTGGGGCTGGAGCAGTTGCTGCCCAATACCGAGCTGGTCGGCGTGACGGTTTCACGCAAAGTTGACGCGCAGTTGCCGGTGGTAGAGCGCATCCGCAGCGCGCTGGCTGAACAACTGGAAGTGCAGACGCACGCGCCGATCACGCTTTGGGATGACTATTTCGCGCCGCGTTACGGTGAACCTAATGAGGAAGGCATGGAAGCGGTGAAACTGCTGGCGCGCCTTGAAGGCATCATGCTGGACCCGGTCTACACCGGTAAAGCGATGGCCGGATTGATTGATGGCATTGCGCAGAATCGCTTCCGTCGTGAAGGGCCGCTGCTGTTTATTCATACTGGCGGCGCGCCTGCGTTATTTGCTTATCATCCTTCGGTCTAAGGCTAAGATAAAAAAGGTTTATAATCCGGCAGCTGTTGTTCTGGCCTAAAATGGGCCTGAATGCAGCGCCAATAACGAAAAGGCGGCAAACTTCGGTTTCGCTGCCTCATAGCACACAACACATCACAATAAATGGGGTAAACATGGCTTTCTCTCCAATTCGTCGCCAACTGGTGATGGGCATGATGGCGGTCGCGCTGGTCGCGGGCGTTAACGTTAAAACGTTCGCCGCAGAAGATCTGCTGGCACAGGTGAAGAGTAAAGGTGAGCTGCGCGTGGGTCTGGAAGGCACCTATCCGCCGTTCAGTTTCCAGGATGAGAGCGGCAAGCTGACCGGTTTCGAAGTGGAATTCGCGCAAGAGCTGGCGCAACACCTTGGCGTCAAAGCGGATCTGAAACCGACCAAGTGGGACGGCATGCTGGCGGCGCTGGATTCTAAGCGTATCGACGTGGTGATCAATCAGGTAACGATTTCACCCGAGCGTAAGAAGAAGTATGACTTCTCCACGCCATACACCATCTCTGGCGTTCAGGCGCTGACGATGAAGAAAAATGCCGGCAGCATCACCAAGCCAGAGGATCTCTCTGGTAAGAAAGTCGGTGTCGGCCTTGGCTCGAACTACGAGCAGTGGCTGCGTGACAACGTCAAAGGCGTCGATATCCGTACCTATGATGATGACCCAACCAAATACCAGGATCTGCGTTCAGGCCGTGTTGATGCCATTCTGGTGGACCGC
Source organism: Pantoea sp. BL1 (assembly GCF_000963985.1). Lineage (NCBI taxonomy): Bacteria > Pseudomonadati > Pseudomonadota > Gammaproteobacteria > Enterobacterales > Erwiniaceae > Pantoea > Pantoea sp. BL1. The sequence goes on from NZ_JZRH01000053.1 coordinate 50,797, forward strand.
TTAGCGGCGCTGGATCTGGTGAAGAAAACCGGCGACACCATGGCGGTAGCGGGCCCGGCCTTCTCTCGTCTCGAATCCGGCGTGGCGCTGCGTAAAGGCAATGACGACCTGCTGAAAGCCATTGATGCGGCGATTGCTGATATGCAGAAAGATGGCTCGCTGAGCAAACTCTCTGAGAAATGGTTCGGCGCGGACGTCACTAAATAATGCAGGAAAGCTTACAACTGGTGCTGGATTCAGCACCATTCTTACTCAAAGGCGCGCTGTTCACGCTGCAGCTGAGTATCGGCGGGATGTTCTTCGGTCTGGTACTCGGCTTTGTGCTGGCGCTGATGCGCCTGTCACATTTCTGGCCAGTAAACTGGCTGGCGCGTATCTATGTGTCGATTTTCCGTGGCACGCCGCTGATCGCCCAGCTGTTTATGATCTACTACGGCTTGCCGCAGTTCGGTATCGAGCTGGATCCTATCCCATCAGCGATGATCGGTCTGTCACTCAATACCGCCGCTTACGCCTCTGAATCCCTGCGTGGTGCGATTGCTGCCATTGAACGTGGACAGTGGGAAGCGGCGGCCAGTATCGGCATGACGCCATGGCAAACCTTGCGCCGCGTGATCCTGCCGCAAGCAGCGCGCACTGCTTTGCCGCCGCTGGGTAACAGCTTTATCAGCCTCGTCAAAGACACCTCGCTGGCGGCCACCATTCAGGTGCCGGAGCTGTTCCGTCAGGCGCAATTGATCACCTCACGTACGCTGGAAGTGTTCACCATGTATCTGGCTGCCTCACTGATTTACTGGGTGATGGCGACCGTGCTGTCGGCATTGCAAAATCGCCTGGAAGCGCATGTGAATCGACAGGATCGGGAGGCAAAATGAGTGCGATTGAAGTACGTCAGCTGGTCAAGCAGTTCCACGGCCAGACCGTGTTGCACGGCATCGATTTGGATGTGGCACCGGGCGAAGTGGTGGCGATTATCGGACCAAGCGGTTCGGGGAAAACCACCTTGCTACGCAGTATCAATCTGCTGGAAGTGCCCGATAGCGGTCGCGTCACGGTGGGTAATATCACCATTGATGCCAGTATCGGGCTCAATAAGCAGAAAGAGCAGGTTCGCCGTTTGCGTCAGCAGGTGGGTTTCGTGTTCCAGAACTTCAATTTGTTCCCGCATCGTTCGGTGCTGGAGAACATCATTGAAGGGCCGGTGATCGTGAAGGGTGAACCGAAAGCGGAGGCCATTGCCCGCGCCCGCAGCTTACTGGAAAAGGTCGGTCTGCACGGCAAAGAGGAGAGTTTTCCGCGTCGTCTGTCCGGTGGGCAGCAGCAGCGTGTTGCCATTGCGCGTGCGCTGGCGATGCGCCCGGAAGTGATTCTGTTTGATGAGCCGACTTCGGCCCTGGACCCAGAGTTGGTGGGCGAAGTGCTGAATACCATTCGCGCGCTGGCGCAGGAAAAGCGCACCATGGTGATCGTCACGCATGAGATGAGTTTTGCGCGTGACGTGGCCGATCGAGCGATCTTTATGGATCAGGGCCGTATCGTGGAGCAGGGCGCAGCGAAAGAGCTGTTCAGCCATCCGCAGCAGGCACGCACCCGGCAATTTCTTGACAAGTTTCTTAACCAATAGTCTCAAGCGTCGTCTGGAACTGACGGCGCTTTCTTTTCTCCTGTCTGAATTCTTCCTCTCAGTTTCCTCTGAAAATTGTCTAAGAACTTTTAGTTAACCACCTGAAAAATAATATTTTATTTTCTGCAGAGTTTTACTGGCAACAGGCAGAATGATTTTTAAGACGCCCCCGATTGAGACATCTTTGTAAATATAAATAATTCTTTACAAATTCATGGCGCAATCAGGATCATAAAATGACACATGCCAGAAATGAAGTCCTCTGGATCAACACGCTAAAAGGGGCCTGCATCTTACTCGTGGTGTTGCACCACTCGATCATCACCACTTTCGCTCCCTCTCTGCATCACCTCACGGCCGGCATGGTGCCTGCGCACTGGTGGGTGACCTTCAATACCTATCTTTCTCCGCTGCGTATGCCCGCCTTTTTCTTTGTCTCGGGCCTGCTGGCGGCCAGTTCGATCGTCAAGAAGAGCTGGAAAGAGGTGTTCACCAAGAAGTTCAGCAATATCGTGTATCTCTATTTGCTATGGGGAGTGATTCAGTGGCTGAGCATTCACTATATCTCCACGCACCTCGGTGAGCGGCTATCCAGCACCAAAAACGCGGCCTATGCCGACACGCCGTTTGAGTTCCTTAAACTGCTGCTGACCTCCATGACCAGCCTGTGGTATCTGTACGCGCTGGCGGGTTTCTTCCTGTTCACCAAGCTGTTCCATCGCCAGAAAATGGCGCTGATGGCACTGGCGATTGTCGCGACCTACGCTGCGCAGTTTAGCCTGATCCCAGGTTGGGGGCCGGCCAGCGTGGCGCAAAACTATCTCTACTTCCTGCTCGGCGTATTCTTCAGTCAGTCACTGATTGAGATCAGCCAGCTTAAGCGTCAACACTGGCTATTGCTGGCGGGCATTGCGGTAATTGGCGTGGCACATCACGTGGGCGGCATCTATAAAAATCCGTTCTACAGCCTGCTGACCATCGTGTTCGGCATCGTAGCGTGCCGTTTCCTCAATGAGCGCCTGAACATGGGTTGGCTTAACTGGATTGGCCGTAACACGCTGCAGATTTATGTCCTGCACCGCATCTTCATTGAATTGCTGGGACTGAGCGCGATTGCCCTGGCGCTGCATTACGGCTGGTTTGGTCATGCGGCCTTCAGTTGGGCATGGGCGCTGCTGATGCCGATAACGGGCGTGGCGTTCTGCGTGACAATCTCCCTGGCGGTGTGGTCACTGCTGAATCGCGGTCCAGGCAGAATGTTATTCCTCTATCCACGACTGTTGCGAAAACCAGTGCCAGAGACAAAAGCGGCACCGCTGCAATAATCAAATAGGGCCAGTTTGCTGGCCCTAATTATTTCCGCTTAGCACAATATTAATATCCGCGTTTATCCATCTGCCACATTTCATAATTATCAGAATAAAATTTGATTTTAATTTGGTTTGTTTGTGGTGGATTGCTCTTAATTTCCCTGTATTAATTGCTAACCTTATTTCCCTCGCCATGCCCTTAGTGACTCTAATATGGGAAGATATTGTTAGCCTGCTTAGCATTTGATTAATGTCTGGAACTGTAAAGTATTGTTATATCAGGGCCAGTAAAAAACTTTTAGGACTTTCGCTAGAGTCATCCCCCGCCAGCTTGTTTAATAATCGTTGAATAACCAGAAATGCATCATTGTTTATTTCCTCATACTTCTCCTTAAAGACCTACACAGCAGCGGGAGTTAATCATATGAATAACGCCAGGAAAGAAGATATTGCATGGGTCAATACCCTGAAAGGGGCCTGCATATTGCTGGTGGTGTTGTACCACACCGTATTACCCGGATTTGAAGGAACGGTGAAATTATTGACGGCGGGTTGGATACCGGCAGAAATATGGGTGCAGTTTAATACCGTTTTATCTCCGCTGCGTATGCCAGCCTTTTTCTTTGTTTCGGGCTTGCTGGCAACCAACGGGATTCTTAATCGTCCGTGGAAGCAGGTATTTACCAGTCGTATTACCAATCTGTTCTATCTCTATATTTTGTGGGGCTTTATTCAGTGGTGGTCGATTGTGGGTATCTCGACAGAGATTACCGGCCAGCGTATCTCACACAACCTGAATGCCGCCTATGCGGGTTCACTGTTTGAGTTCCTGAAGCTGACGTTTATGGCGATGAGCACCTCGTGGTATCTGTACGGACTGGCACTGTATTTCCTGTGTGCGAAGATCTTCCACAAACAAAAAGTGGCGTTGCTGGTGGTCGCGGTTGCGCTTAACTATCTGGCGGTGGAGAAGATCATTCCATACTGGGGACCGCAAAGCGTGGCGCAGTACTTCCTGTTCTTCCTGCTGGGCGCGTTCTGGAGCCCGCTGATGCTGCGTATGAGCGAATGGCGTCGTGAAAATCTCGTGCCATGGGCGCTGCTGGCGGCGGTCTCAGGGATTCACATTATCTTCGGTCTGGATAAGAGCCTGTTCCTGTGCATCATCGCAGTGCTGGCGAGCGTGGCGGCCTGCCGCTGGCTCAACGCGCACTTTAAGATGACGTACTTTAACTGGATTGGCCGTAACACCCTGCAAATCTACGTGATTCATCGCATTTTCATTGAGTATTTTGGCATGTCAGCGATTCTGTTCGCTCAGCGCCATCATCTGTTTGACTATGCCTGGTTCTCCGTGTTGTGGGCGTGTTTCTATCCGGTTGCGATTGTGGGGATTTGCTCGCTGCTGTCGGTGGCGGTGTGGTCTGTCACCAATCGTGGGTTGGGGCAGTCGCTGTTTGTCTTCCCGACCTTGATTGGCATGAAGCGCAACAAGTCTGCGGCGTAAATACAAAGCGTCAAAAAACAACGCCGCAACGAATGGATAAATTCGTCGCGGCGCGTCATGGAAAAGGGCCCGTTTGGGCCCTTATCTTTTTAACCAATGGTCATCAAACTGGCGTTACCACCCGCTGCGGCGGTATTCACACTCAGTGAGCGCTCTATCAACAGACGTTCCAGCAGCAGATTGGTTTCGCCACGCGCGAAGCCCTGCACCGAAACAATCGCACCATCCCGCGCGGCAACCTGCTCGCACAGCACGCGCAATTGATCCGCGTCCCCGTGATATATCACCGCATCAAACCCGGCTGCCAGCACATCTTTCACCAGCACCACGTGTTTTTGTACGGCCGCAGGCAGAGATTTGCGCAACGCGCGATGCAACTCATCATCCTGCCACAGCGCCTGACTGCCCACGCTGGTCACTGCCGCCAGTTGCGTCAGTGCATCCTGCTCGTTATCCGCAATACAGAGGACGTGCTCGCGCGGCAGAAGCGTGAAGGTGTTACGTTCACCGGTTGGACCCGGCAGCAGTCGCACCGTACCCGCCTGCGCCAGCTCGTCATAACGCTGACAGAGTGCCAGCAGCTCAGGTTTATCCTGCGCCCAGCTCTGCAATGCCTGGTGCGCGCTCATCAGCTCAGCACGCACGGAACTGTCGACTGGACGCTCGGCATCCTGACGATCAAAGGTCTTACGCAGTGCATTGTCCGGGCGGTTTGCCAGCAGGCGATAGAGATACAAAGGACCACCGGCTTTTGGACCAGTGCCGGATAAACCTTCACCACCAAAGGGCTGCACGCCGACGACCGCGCCGACCATATTGCGGTTCACATACAGGTTACCGACCTTCGCACCTGCCGTGACCTGCGCGATGGTTTCATCGATACGCGTGTGCACACCCAGCGTCAGACCGTAACCAGAGGCGTTAATCTGATCGATCAGCTGTGGCAGGTTATTACGCGCATAACGCACCACGTGCAGCACCGGGCCAAATACTTCTTTATCCAGATCGCTGACATGATCCAGCTCGATAAGGGTTGGTTTGATAAAGGTGCCGCTGGTCCACTCTTTGCTGTCTTGCGGATTGTCCTGCGCCGCCTGATACACGGTGAAACCTTTATTGCGCATCGCCTGAATATGGCGCTCGATGTTAGCTTTGGCTTCGGCATCGATCACCGGGCCGATATCCGTTGAGAGACGTTCCGGATTACCCATACGGCATTCGGCCATCGCGCCACGCAGCATTTTCAGGGTGTGATCGGCGACATCATCTTGTACGCACAGCAGACGCAGCGCCGAGCAACGTTGTCCGGCGCTGTCGAAGGCGGAGGCAACGATATCGATCACCACCTGCTCAGTCAGCGCCGAGGAATCCACGATCATGGCGTTCATGCCGCCGGTTTCAGCAATCAGCGGCGTTGGGCGGCCTTGCGGATCGAGACGACCCGCCAGATTGCGTTGCAGCAGCGTCGCAACAGCGGTGGAACCGGTGAACATCACACCGCGTACTCGCTCGTCACCCGTTAACTGTGCACCGACAGTCTCGCCCTGGCCCGGCAGCAGTTGCAGCACGCCTGACGGCACGCCCGCATCCAGCATGATCTGTACCGCCTGCGTGGCAATCAGCGGCGTCTGCTCAGCGGGTTTTGCCAGCACGCTGTTACCGGCTGCCAGTGCTGCAGCAATCTGACCGGTGAAGATCGCCAGCGGGAAGTTCCACGGGCTGATGCACACCACCGGGCCGAGCGGACGATGGGTTTCGTTATCGAAATCATCACGCACCATACCGGCGTAGTAATAGAGGAAATCGACCGCTTCGCGCACTTCGGCAATGGCGTTGTTGTAGGTCTTACCTGCTTCACGCACCAGCAGGCCAATCAGCTGCTGCATCTGGCCTTCCATCGCTTCGGCTGCGCGCTCCAGAATCGCAGCGCGTTCTTGTGGCGGGGTGGCAAACCAGATTGGACCGGCATTCACTGCGGCATCCAGCGCTTCCGAGACTTCTGCTTCGCTGGCTTCGCGCACGCTGCCCACTACATCGGCTGGCGCAGAAGGGTTGAGTACCGGACGGCTCACGCCGTCACCCAGCTCACCCTCGACCAGCGGCTGGGCAATCCATGGCTGGCTGGCGCTATTGAGCAGGGCGCTGGAGAGTGACGCCAGACGATGTTCGTTAGCCAAATCCAGACCGGCTGAGTTGGCGCGCTTCTCACCATACAGATCGCGCGGCAGCGGGATTTTCGGATGCGGTAAACCGACTGCGCCTTCGGTCAGCGCCATCTTCTCCACCGCAGAAACCGGATCGGCAACCAGCTCATCCAGCGGCAGGGTGTTATCCGCGATGCGGTTAACAAACGAGGTGTTGGCCCCGTTTTCCAGTAAGCGACGGACCAGATAGGCGAGCAGGGTTTCATGGGTGCCGACCGGTGCGTAAATACGGCATGGACGGTTCAGTTTGCCGTCTGCCACTTTGCCGACCACCTGCTCATACAGCGGTTCGCCCATGCCGTGCAGGCACTGGAACTCGTACTGACCCGGATAGTAGTTATTGCCTGCCAGCTGATAGATCGCTGCCAGCGTGTGGGCGTTATGGGTAGCAAATTGCGGATAGATCAGATTCGGCACCGCCAGCAGTTTGCGGGCGCAAGCCAGGTAAGAGATGTCGGTGTACACCTTGCGGGTATAAACCGGATAACCTTCCAGCCCTTCAATCTGCGCGCGTTTGATTTCGCTATCCCAATACGCGCCTTTCACCAGACGGATCATCAGGCGACGGCGGCTGCGTTGGGCAAGATCGATTAGGGAGTCGATCACAAACGGGCAGCGCTTCTGGTATGCCTGAATGACAAAGCCAATCCCGTTCCAGCCGTCCAGTTCCGGCTCGAAGCACAGCTTTTCCAGCAGATCGAGCGACAGTTCCAGACGGTCTGCTTCTTCCGCATCGATATTGATACCGATGTCGTAAGAGCGCGCCAGTAAGGTCAGTGATTTGAGGATCGGATACAGCTCTTCCATCACGCGCTCATACTGCGCGCGGCTATAGCGAGGATGCAGAGCCGACAGTTTGATCGAGATGCCTGGACCTTCATAGATGCCACGACCATTGGAAGCTTTACCAATGGCATGGATCGCCTGCTGATAGGACACCAGATAAGCTTTAGCATCGCTGGCGGTCAGCGCCGCTTCACCCAGCATATCGTAGGAGTAGCGGAAGCCTTTCTCTTCCAGCTTGCGCGCATTGGCCAGTGCTTCCGCAATGGTTTCGCCGGTGACGAACTGCTCGCCCATCAGCCGCATCGCCATATCCACACCTTTGCGGATCAGCGGTTCGCCACTCTTGCCAATAATACGGTTAAGCGAACGCGACAGATTGGCTTCATTGTGGGTCGATACCAGACGCCCGGTAAACAGCAATCCCCAGGTCGCGGCATTGACGAACATCGACGGGCTGCGGCCGAGGTGCGACTGCCAGTTACCGTTGCTGATTTTGTCGCGAATCAGCGCATCGCGGGTTGGTTTGTCGGGAATACGCAGCAGCGCCTCCGCCAGACACATCAGCGCCACGCCTTCCTGTGAAGAAAGGGAGAACTCCTGCAACAGGCTTTGCACCATTCCGGCGCGCCCGGTTGCACCTTTTTGGTGCCGCAGCTTATCCGCCAGGCTGTAAGCAAGCTGATGGGTTTTCTCGGCCAGCGGGGCAGGGAGACGCGCCTGCTCCAGCAGCATCGGTACCGCATCGGTTTCCGGACGACGCCACGCAGCGGTGATGGCTGAACGCGTGACCGACTGCGGCAAAATATGTTCAGCGAAGTCGAGGAAGGGCTGGAATGACTCGTCTGGCGTGCCTTCTTCACTGGCGGCATCGGCAAGCTGTAGGGGAATTTCTGGCAAAGATTCACCGGCTTCCAGCTGCGAAAGGTAGTTAAAAATCGCCTGTTTGATCAGCCAGTGTGGCGTGCGGTCAATTTTACCTGCCGCCAGTTTAATGCGATCGCGGGTGGCTTCATCCAGCTTCACCCCCATGGTGGTGGTTCCCATGATTTCCTCGTCCTCAAAATATGATTCGACATCAGCGTGGGCTGCACTATCACCCATGTTGCAACTTTGTGCAACCATGTTAAATGTGACCTGAGTTGCACGTTTATCACCGCTTAAAATCAATCTGATGAAAAAGCGGCACAGAACTTGCTGCAAGAAGCTCGCCAAAGTTGCAACTCCGGTCAACGAGAGCACTCTCATGTTGAATAAGGTGCAACTTAAAGTGTGAGCGTGTGCAACCTATTGGTATTAAATCATCGAAGTCAGGTGAAACCATTGTGACAGCTGTGTTAAATGCATTGTGCGCGCCGCCCCTTTGCGGCAGGATACCGCGCCTTAAGAGAAATCGCTTTCTCTGGATGCGGTAAAGCCCTGCGTTATCACGTTCCGACGACGCAGGAAAAAGATTTCTCTTAACGGATTAAATAATAAGTGGAGAGAGTATGAGTATAAGTACACCGATGTTGGTGACCTTTGTAATTTATATCCTGGGAATGGTGCTGATTGGCTTTATTGCCTACCGTTCAACCAAAAACTTTGACGACTACATTCTGGGTGGACGTAGTTTAGGCAGCGTGGTCACCGCACTGTCAGCGGGTGCATCAGATATGAGCGGTTGGTTGCTGATGGGCTTACCCGGCGCCATCTTCCTTTCCGGCATTTCAGAAAGCTGGATCGCCATTGGCCTGACTATCGGTGCCTGGCTGAACTGGAAAATTGTGGCAGGTCGCCTGCGCGTGCAGACCGAACATCACGATAATGCCTTAACACTGCCGGACTTCTTCTCCAGCCGTTTCGAAGACAAAAGCAAGCTGCTGCGTGTTATCTCCGCTGTGGTCATCCTCATCTTCTTCACCATTTATTGCGCATCTGGCGTGGTTGCGGGTGCACGTCTGTTTGAAAGTACCTTCGGTATGGATTACCAGACCGCGCTGTGGGCCGGTGCTGCTGCCACCATCCTTTATACGCTGGTGGGCGGATTCCTGGCGGTGAGCTGGACCGATACCGTGCAGGCCAGCCTGATGATCTTCGCGCTGATCCTCACCCCGGTGTTTGTGATTATCGCGGTAGGTGGTTTCGATGATTCACTGGCGGTTATCGAAGCCAAGAGCCTCGAAAACCTCGACATGCTGAAAGGGCTCAACTTTGTTGCCGTGATCTCCTTACTCGGCTGGGGCCTGGGCTACTTTGGACAACCGCATATCCTGGCGCGCTTTATGGCCGCGGATTCACATCACTCGATTCGCACTGCACGTCGTATTGGCATGACCTGGATGATCCTGTGCCTCGCGGGTGCCGTGGCGGTAGGCTTCTTCGGTATCGCCTACTTCCAGAACCACCCAGAACAAGCGGCAGGCGTTAGCCAGAACGGTGAACGCGTATTTATTGAACTGGCGCGTATCCTGTTTAACCCATGGATTGCTGGCATCCTGCTGTCTGCGATTCTGGCAGCGGTGATGTCCACCCTGAGCTGCCAGTTGCTGGTGTGCTCAAGCGCCCTGACAGAAGACCTCTACAAAGGCTTCCTGCGTAAAAATGCCAGCCAGAAAGAGCTGGTGTGGGTAGGGCGTTTGATGGTGCTGCTGATTGCGTTGATCGCTATCGCGCTGGCGGCCAACCCGGAAAACCGCGTGCTGGGCCTGGTCAGCTATGCATGGGCAGGCTTTGGTGCCGCCTTCGGTCCGGTTGTTCTGTTCGGGGTGTGCTGGAAGCGTATGACACGCAACGGCGCGCTGGCCGGGATGGTGATTGGTGCAATGACGGTGCTGCTGTGGAAACAGTATGGTTACACCGAACTGTATGAAATCATTCCTGGCTTCATCTTCGCCAGCATCGCGATTGTGGTGTTCAGCCTGATCGGTAAAGGCCCATCAGAAGAAGCGCAAGCGCGCTTTGCTGCGGCTGAAGCGGAATTCAACACTAAGTAATGTGCTCTCTGGCACATCAAGCCCGCCCGTTAAACGGCGGGCTTTTTTATTGAATCGACAATGCTAAAACTCTCAAGGCAAAGCAACACTACAGCCTAATGTTCGATACAGGCTATGCAGAATAGCGAAGCGTTTGCGCCGTGAATGGCGGCCTTATGCGTATTGCCTTTTAGTTAAACAACGGGTGATAACGCAGTCTGGTGTCATTCTGTGGCTGGCGGTCCTCGCGCCGCTGACGCGGTACCTTCACTTCATTCGTCTGCCTGACGGACCGGCGGGGGGTGGCACATCGTGTGCCGCCCCGCCTTTCGCCCGCGTCCAGCGGGCTCTCCTGGCAGACTCATTGCGTTCAGCGCTGCGGATTGCCAGACACAAAATGGCACCAGTCTGCTCTGAAGCTTTCGTGTGTGTCATTAAAAACGGCAAGGCTTAAACCCTCAATTCAAAGCAATACCATAGCCAAACGTCCAATAAAGGCCATGCCGAAGAGCGAAGCGTCCGCGCCATGGACGGCGCGGCCGATCTGCAGGGATGCGTGGTTTCTTCGCGATCGGGATGGCCTTTAGTGGACAATGCGCTGAACTCAAAGCGACACCTCTGCACTGAACCTGAAGCGATAACTCTGCACCGAACGTGCAGCGAAAACCCGGCACTGAACCTGCAGCGATATCAAGGCACTGAGCTTTCAGCCCCACCCCAGCACTGAATATTTATCTGAACGCTTAAATCCCCATCCCCATTTTCACTGAATCCGTTTCCCTCCCCGCAAATGAGAAATAATTTCATTAAGTGACTTGTAATTTTACCCGCGATAATGATAATCGATATCGTTTGCAATTTACGTATTTTTACCTAAGGTTTACCCTGCTTAACAATCAAGAGGTTGGTGATGTTCGTACCGTTTCTCATTATGCTGCGTGAAGGTCTTGAAGCAGCTCTCATCGTCAGCCTGATTGCCAGCTACCTGAAACGCACCCAGCGTACACAGTGGTTCCCCGCGATGTGGGCAGGTGTCTTCATTGCCGCGGCACTCTGCTTAGGCCTTGGCATCTTCATCAATGAAACCACCGGCGAATTTCCGCAAAAACAACAAGAACTGTTTGAGGGCATCGTGGCGGTCGTCGCGGTGGTCATCCTCACGTCCATGGTGTTCTGGATGCGCAAAGTCTCGCGCAACATCAAAGCCACACTGGAACGCTCGGTGGATCAGGCATTGCAAAAACAGGGCGGCGGTGGCTTCCCGCTGGTCCTCATGGTCTTTCTGGCCGTTGCTCGTGAAGGGCTGGAATCGGTATTCTTCCTGCTCGCCGCTTTCACCCAGGATGTCGGCTACGCGCCGCCGATTGGTGCGGTACTTGGCCTGTTAACGGCGATTGTATTGGGCATGCTGCTCTACTACGGCGGTATCCGCCTCAACCTGGCGAGCTTCTTCCGCTGGACCAGCTTATTCATTCTCTTTGTTGCCGCAGGCCTCGCGGCAGGTGCGATCCGTGCTTTCCACGAAGCAGGGCTCTGGAACCACTTCCAGGACATTGCTTTTGACCTCAGCAACACGCTCTCCATCCACTCGGTGGTCGGTACGCTGCTGGAAGGCATTCTCGGCTATCAGGAAACGCCAAGCGTCAGTGAAGTGGCGGCCTGGCTTATCTACCTGATTCCGGCGCTGCTGCTGTTCTTCTTCCCGGCGCGCCCAACGGCCAGTGCTGCACGCACCACACGCTGAAATTAAATCAGGCGCGATTGCGCGCCTGTTCTTCCATGTAACAGGGATATCACTATGACGATTCGCTTCCGCCGTAAGGCGCTGTTGGTTTCGATGCTGGCTCTCTCAGGCGCTGCATCTGCTGCATCCATCCCGCAAGTCACGGTTACCGTCACTGACAAACAGTGTGAGCCGATGTCACTCAATGTGCAGGCGGGTAAAACCCAGTTCATCATCAAAAACAACAGCCAGAAAGCGCTGGAGTGGGAAATCCTGAAAGGGGTAATGGTGGTGGAAGAGCGTGAAAATATCGCGCCGGGTTTTAGCCAGAAACTGACCGCGAACCTCGAAGCAGGCGAATATGACATGACCTGCGGCTTGCTGACCAACCCGAAAGGCAAACTGGTGGTATCGGGTGAGTCGAAAACCGCTGCCAAAGGCAAAACCGACATCATGCAGCTGGCTGGCCCAATCACGGACTACAAAACCTACGTGATGAGCGAAGTCAAAGAGCTGGTGGCGGGCACTCAGGCCTTCACCGATGCAGTAAAAGCGGGCGATCTGGAAAAAGCCAAAGCGCTGTACGCACCGACCCGTGCACACTACGAGCGTATCGAGCCGATTGCTGAACTGTTCTCCGATCTGGACAGCAGCATCGATGCCCGTGAAGATGACTTCGAGAAAAAAGCCGAAGACCCGAAATTCACCGGTTTCCACCGCATCGAAAAAATCCTCTGGGCCGACAAAACCACCAAAGGTGCTGAAGAGTTTGCCACTAAACTGAATCAGGACGTGCTGGATCTGCAGACCCGCATCAGCGAACTGGCATTCCCTCCGGCGAAAGTCGTCGGCGGCGCAGCAGGCCTGATCGAAGAAGTGGCGGCCAGCAAAATCTCGGGTGAAGAAGATCGTTACAGCCGTACCGACCTGTCTGACTTCCAGGCCAATATCGACGGTGCACAGAAAATCGTTGATCTGCTGCGCCCACAACTGCAAAAAGCTAACCCGCAGCTGCTGGCGAAAGTCGATGCCAACTTCAAGAAAGTGGACAGCATCCTCAGCAAATACCGCACCAAAGACGGTTTCGAATCTTATGAGAAACTGACTACCGCTGACCGCAATGCGCTGAAAGGGCCGATCACCACTCTCGCGGAAGATCTCTCCCTGCTGCGCGGTACTTTAGGTCTCGACTAATCATGAGCCGTAAAAATGACGCGGCGCAGCCGTCGCGTCGTCGTTTATTGCAGGGATTAGGCATGTTGGGCGGCGCGGCTGCCCTAAGTGGCGGCTGTCCGTTCCATACGGCAGCCGCGGCTGACAGCTTCTCTCCCGGCACGGTTGCACCCGATGCGCGCCAGCAGGCGCAACCCTTCTATGGCCCGCATCAGGCTGGCATTATCACCCAGCAGCAGGCTTCCATGATGCTGGTGGCTTTTGACGTCTTAGCCAGTGACAAAAGTGACCTCGAACGTTTGTTCCGTCTGCTCACAGAGCGCTTCGCTTTCCTGACCAAAGGAGGCGCTGCGCCAGTTGTCACCAACCCGCAGCTGCCGCCAATGGATTCCGGCATTCTTGGCGCTGATATCGCACCCGATAATCTCACCATGACGCTGTCCGTGGGCACCTCGTTGTTTGATGAGCGCTTTGGTTTAAGTGCACACAAACCGACGCAACTGCAAAGCATGACGCGCTTCCCCAACGATTCGCTGGATGCCGATCAGTGTCACGGCGATCTACTGCTGCAAATCTGCGCCAATACGCAAGACACGGTGATTCACGCACTGCGCGACATCATTAAGTACACGCCCGATCTGCTGGCCGTACGCTGGCGGCGTGATGGTTTTATTGCCGATCATGCCGCACGCAGCCATGGCAAGGAAACGCCGATCAATCTGCTGGGCTTCAAAGATGGCACCGCCAACCCTGATACGCATAACCCTGCGCTCATGGATCAATTGCTATGGGTGACGGCGAACCAGCAGGAACCTGCCTGGACGCAGGGCGGTAGTTATCAGGCGGTGCGTATCATTCGTTTCCACGTTGAAATGTGGGATCGCACTCCGCTGGGTGAACAGCAAACCATATTCGGTCGTGAGAAACTTTCCGGTGCGCCACTGGGCATGAAAGAGGAACATGACGTGCCGGATTACAGTAAAGATCCGGATGGCGATGTCATCGCGCTGGATGCGCATATCCGTCTCGCCAACCCACGCACGCCGGAAACAGACAGCAGTTTAATGCTGCGCCGGGGCTACAGTTACTCCTCAGGGATTACCGGTTCGGGGCAGTTAGATATGGGACTCTTGTTCGTTTGCTATCAGCATGATTTAACCAAAGGCTTTATCACGGTGCAAAAACGTCTCAATGGCGAAGCGCTGGAAGAATATATTCGTCCGATTGGCGGCGGTTACTTTTTCGTTTTACCGGGCGTCCCTGACGAAAAACATTACCTTGGCCAGCCTTTACTGCAGGCCTGATTAATAAACGCACCGCGCCAGCGCAGCGATAAGGTTGCGCTGGCGCTTTTTTCACCGACCGTAAACTTTCCCCTGGTCGCTTCCACTTCCGAATGTTCCGAGAAAGTTCGTCGCGCGTCAAATAATCCATCTCACTGAAAAAGCGAGATAATTTAATTTAAGACGAAAATTCTCATGCTTCGCTTATCTGTTTTTCTTTGTCGTGACGTAAAAATAGTGTTGCAAAGCATGGTTAATATGATGCACTTTACTCATAAGCGTTGTCAGTTGTGTGGCTATGTCCACTGGAGTTCGCGCATGACCCGGTCCTTCTATGGACAGTTAAATACACTTCAGCTAGCGCAGTACACTGCGGGGGATTTCTTCCCTCCAAAGTATCCTCTTCACTTTTCAATTAACGTTCCCGAACTATCGCCATTTCTTTACCGGTGCGCTTCAGCGCTTCGTCGTTGTTGCACACTACTCTCAATGGCCAGACCCGGCTTACAAGGAAGCCAAACAAACCTCTAAAGCGTTCAAGTCATCGCCGCGGGTGATCCGCCGCGATAAATGAAACCAACTGTAAGGTGCCACTATGGGAAGACAGAAAGCAGTGATCAAAGCGCGTCGTGAAGCAAGAAGAGTCGTTCGTAGTGATTCTCGCAGTCACCGTCAGCGTGAAGAAGAATCGGTCACTTCGCTGGTGCAGATGGGTGGGTTGGACTCAATTGGCATGGCGCGTGATTCACGCGATCGTGGTCCGATTGAAGCCAGAAATGAAGCTCAAGCGCACTATCTTAATGCCATAGAAACGAAACAGCTGATATTCGCCACCGGTGAAGCCGGTTGCGGTAAAACCTGGATTAGCGCAGCCAAAGCGGCTGAGGCCCTGATCAATAAGGATATCGAAAGGATTATTGTGACGCGCCCGGTTCTGCAGGCGGATGAAGATCTCGGTTTCCTTCCTGGGGATATTTCCGAGAAGTTCGCCCCGTATTTCCGACCGGTATACGACGTTCTGGTTAAACGTCTCGGCGCTTCCTTTATGCAGTACTGCCTGAGGCCTGAAATTGCCAAGGTAGAGATTGCGCCCTTCGCATATATGCGCGGACGTACGTTTGAGAATGCGGTAGTGATCCTTGATGAGGCACAAAACGTCACTGCGGCACAGATGAAGATGTTCCTGACACGCTTAGGCGAGAACGTGACGGTTATCGTCAACGGTGATATCACCCAGTGTGACTTGCCGTCCCACGTCAAATCTGGTCTGGCCGATGCGCTGGCGCGTTTCGAAGAAGACGAGATGATTGGTGTGGTGCGTTTCGACAAAAACGACTGCGTCCGTTCGGCACTTTGCCAGCGCACGCTGCTGGCTTACGGTTAACGATTGAGAAGTTGATTGAGAGTGTAGCGAAGCAAAACCCGGCGCAAGCCGGGTTTTTTTATGGCTGCTCAGCCAGGTTCATTGGCGCGTATCAATAACTGCTGGTTAGGGAAATCAATCAGAACACGATGATGTTGTAAAAAATTAGTGCCTAATAAACCATCCGCTACCATTTGTGAATCAATATCCTCCACCAGGATCGCCTCGATATTTATTTTCCCGGACGTGGCCTGTTTTATATTGATTTGCATCGCCTGACAACCTTCATCATCCATTTCCGCTATGACTTCTTTGCAAGGAAAAACGTTATCTGTTCTATTTAAACGTTTGCTCCATAACATCGAGAGTGTTGCACCGGTATCCAGCAGCATATTAAAACTCTCATTATTTTTCATGACCTCAATGATTATGCCTTCATCTGTGATCGTTAAAGGCAGCGTTAACCATTGCTGGCGGTCGATAGTGAAATCCTCCAGCCGATTCGCCACGGTGAACAGGCGATGCGGGTAATCAATCATCAGGACCTTTTGCCGGAAAAGCCCCAATCCGATGACCATACTTTCCGGTCTTTTGCCGTCAGGATGCAGCGTCAGTCCCCATGGGCTCAAGGAAACACCTTCAACGTTCTCAAAGCTCATGCCATTAACCGAGACATGGTGAAACATGAATTTATCATTCAGGAACACCTCGCCGGTCAGATCGGTGGTGCGCACTTTATCCTTTAACGGCTTTAGCCACGGCACCTGTCGTATAAACGCCGGATCAAAATGGAAAGCAAAGACAGAGCCGATATCCAGCATAAACTCGCCCTCCTGGCCGTTAATATTCAGCGTGACAATCGGTAATGCACTTTCATCTAATTTAAAGGGGATTTTAATTACTGCTTCAGCTAATGATGTGAACGTCAGTATGAAGATAAAAACCCCATAATGCATGAATCCTTTCATTTGTTCTTTCCTAAGTTGGTATTTACCTCAACCAAATATCTTCAGCGTCGGTATAAATAAAACGCGAAAGGTTTACGCCTCGTGTGGCTTTATGTTTTATCCAAAGATGTTTTATGCGCCATTTTGTGATCGAACACAGGAACATCTTCGGAAAATCGTGCGGTGCGTGCATCCCGCTCATAACCTTGTGGTTCACAGAGCAGGTGATAAAGTTCTGGCCGTCTGCCGTGAATCCAGCGGCGTCCGGTAGACATCGCCAGTAACGAAAGGTCCAGATCGGCGCTCACCAGCGTATCTCTGAATGAAGTGGTTTCGTTGACGATGCGACCATAGGGATCAATCACCATCGCATTGCCGGTACGAATCTCACCGTTATCCAGTCCTACGCCATTACTGAACAGGATGAACAGTCCATTATCGTGTGCACGCGAGGGTAGCCAGCGCATCAACCAGCCTCGCCCGCTGTCACCCACTAATGCGGCTTCCAGCGCTTCAGGGTCTTGCTGGCGGTTTTCCCAAAGGCTTACAGGGATGGGTTTCATGCCGAAGGGGCTACGTGAGTGCGTGCCGCCCGTTTGATGTGGCGCAATCAAAATATCGGCACCCAGCAGGGCGGTGACGCGAACGTTATCGGTGAGGTTATTGTCCCAGCAGATAAGAATCGCTATTCGTACACCCCACGGCGTATCAAACACCGTAAATGCATTCCCCTGGGAAATGGATGGATGCTCGAAAGCGTGGATCTTACGATGTATATGGCGTTGACCATCAGGCATGCAAACCGCGTAAGCATTGTAGAGCTGGCCGTTTTGATGCTTTTCAATATAGCCCGCCCCGATCGCCATCTGATAGCGCTCTGCCAGCGCCGCTATCCGTGCCAGTGACGGGCTGTCATCGCTGCGCTCGGCGAGGGCTTCCACCTCATCATGCGAGAGCTGAGGCACATGCCAGTAACCCGTGATACACATCTCAGGAAAAGCCAAAACCTGAGTATCTGTCTGAGCGGCCTGTTCAATAAACTGTTCCATCAGCGCTAAGTTGTACTGCTTGTCTCCGGCGCGATGACAAAACTGTACGGTGGCAACACGAAGCTGTTTGTTCATGATGGTTTCTCTCGTAGGGGAATAGCGTGCTATTTCACCAGAGAGAAATCCACCGTGTATAATCACAACTTCGCTCACTTCGATAACCGAATGGAATGGATATTAAACTGCTTCGAGCCTTCGTCACGTTGGCTCAAACCCGTGCTTATCATACTGCTGCTGAACAGCTGTGCGTGACGCAACCCGCGCTGACGAAACAAATCCAAACGCTTGAGCACCTTGCGGGTGTCACGCTTTTCCAGCGCGGGCGGCACGGCGCCCGCCTC
>NZ_JZRH01000054.1:0-25221 GCF_000963985.1 Pantoea sp. BL1
CAACTGATCCTTAACTGATCCGCATTACCCCGTGAAGGGGCGTTGTTATTTACACAAAGTCTTCCGCATCCACATCGTAGCCTGAGGGTTCCCAGCGAATCGCCAGCAGCGCCAGCAAGCCAATCAGCGGGGCAAGGAAAATCACCCAGAATACGCCGGTGCCAAAGGCCGCCACCAGCAGTGGGAACAGGAACAGCGACACGGTTGAACTGCCGCGCATCAGCGTCTGGTTAAATCCAACACCCACGCCACGCAATGAAGCCGGGTAGCTCAGCGAGGCAAAGGTCATGGTGTGCGAACCCGGACCGAACCCCTGACCAAACAGGAACAGCGCCAGCATCGCAATCGCCAATGCCGCTTGTTCACCGCCTTCCGGGCGACCAATCAGCGCTAACCCCAACAGGGCAATGCACTGACAGCTGTAACCCGCCACCGACATCTTCCACGCGCCGAGACGCGGCACCAGACGCACGGCCAGCAAGCCACCGACGAAAGCGAACAGCAAATTCAACGCCAGTGACACCAAAATCGTGGTCAGCATCGATTGCGCAAAGAAGCTGGAAATAATCACCGGCAGGCCAAAAGCCACCGCGTTATAGGCAAACGATGAAGCGATAGAGGTCACGGTGGCCAGAATAGTGCGGCGACGATATACGCCCTGCAGCAGCGCGCCATAGTTACGCCAGCTGGCTTTGCGCACCGGTTTAGCGGGCGTCAGTTCGGCATCATCCGCTACGTGCGCATTGATGTTGTAAGAGCGCTGCAGGATCTGCGCGGCGCCGTGCAGATTGCCCTGATTGGCCGCCCATACCGGTGACTCACTCATATAACGGCTGCGAATGGCGATGATCAGCAACGCCGGCACCGCGCCGAAACCAAGAATCAGCCGCCATAACCAATCGGTGTGACTCTCCGGCAGCACCGCATACAGCAGCAATACCAGCAGATAGGAAATACTGATCGCCGCATACCAGGTGGGACACCACATCGCCACGCTGGCGGCCTTATTCCCTTGCCCGCGCAGTTTAGAAAACTCGGCAAGAAACGCCATGGCGACAGGCAAATCGATGCCAACACCAAGCCCCATCACAAAGCGCGCACCGCCTAACACATATTCATTAGGGGCAAAGGCGCAGGCGAGGGCGGCAATCACAAAGAAGAACATATCGGCCATAAACACGCGGTAGCGGCCAATCTTATCGGTGAGATAACCGCCAATCAGCGCACCCACAATCGCGCCGAAGGTAATCGCGGAGGCCACCATGCCGGTGCCGGTCGGCGTCAGGTTAAATTCGCGCGTGACATCTTTGATACCAAAGGCCAGTGCGCCGAGATCGTAGGCATCCAGGAACACACCGCCGAGGGCGATGGCCACCACGATGCGCGCATTGCTGCGTGATTCGTTGCTGTTGTTAACGAGATTCGACACGTCAGCCGCGCTGCGTATCCACTTGGTTTCGCCAGTTGGCGCATTCCCTGCCAGCGCGACGTGCGCCGGAGAAGCTAAATCGGACATGATGTTATGTATTTTATTGTAAAGAGTGGGCCTATGAGAATAAGCCTACTGAAACCCAATAAAAATTCCATTTGGTTATATGTCCTGCGAATGGGTTATAAGCAATGTGCATTAAATAGCAGAAAAAGCTCGAACTTAGGCGCTTGACCGCCCCCATCCTGTTTCGCCAGGCTACGCTTGATAGTCACAGACTGAAAACATAAGCAGAGGACAGCGGCATGATTAAGCAGGGTTTATTGGGGATAATCGCACTCGCGATGGGTGTGAGCGCAGCGAATGCCGCCGATCCGGTCAAGGTCGGTTCAAAGATTGATACGGAAGGCTCGCTGTTAGGCAACATTATTCTGCAGGTGCTGGATAAACATGGGGTGAAAACGGTTAACAAGATCCAGCTCG
Source organism: Pantoea sp. BL1 (assembly GCF_000963985.1). Classification (NCBI taxonomy): domain Bacteria; kingdom Pseudomonadati; phylum Pseudomonadota; class Gammaproteobacteria; order Enterobacterales; family Erwiniaceae; genus Pantoea; species Pantoea sp. BL1. Next base: position 1,913 of record NZ_JZRH01000054.1, read on the forward strand.
GCACCACGCAGGTCGTGCGCGGAGCCATCACCGCAGGTGAACTGGATATCTACCCGGAATACACCGGTAACGGCGCGTTCTTCTTCAGTGATGAGAAAGATGCGGCCTGGAAAAATGCGCAGCAGGGCTATGAGAAGGTGAAAAAGCTCGATGCGGATAAAAACCATCTGGTGTGGTTAACCCCAGCGCCCGCCAACAACACATGGACCATTGCGGTGCGCGGTGATGTGGCACAGAAAAATAATCTTAACTCTCTAGACGATCTCAGCGCTTACCTGAAAAAAGGCGGCACCTTCAAGCTGGCAGCGTCGGCGGAATTTATCGAACGCAGCGATGCACTGCCTGCGTTTGAAAAAGCCTACAACTTCAAGCTGGATCAGTCACAGCTGCTGTCGCTGGCGGGCGGTGATACGGCGGTGACCATCAAAGCGGCTGCGCAGCAAACGTCCGGCGTGAATGCCGCGATGGCTTATGGCACCGATGGCCCGGTAGCTGCGCTCGGACTGCAAACCCTGACCGATCCGAAAGGGGTGCAGCCGATCTATGCGCCTGCGCCAGTGATCCGTGAAAGCGTGCTGAAACAGTATCCGGACATCGGCAATTGGTTACAGCCGGTGTTCAGTAAGCTGGATGAGAAAACCCTGCAACAGCTCAATGCGCAGATTGCGGTTGACGGTCAGGATGCCAGCCAGGTGGCGAAGCAGTGGCTACAGCAGAATAAGTTGCTGTAAGCGGTGTCGTTGTTACTGAGACCGCGCCAGCAGCCGGTGCTGCTGGTTTTAACGCTGCTGATCACGCTGGCTCTGGCTACCTTGCCGTTACTCAGTTTCGCCGCCAACCGCCTGGTGTCCGGACAGCCGCTGATGTTATGGCAAGTGGCGCAATCCTGGCTGTTGCTGCTGCCGTTGCTCTGGTTATGGCAAGGATTGTGGTGGAAGCCACGGCGTCGCAATCTGGTGATGGCATTGCTGGACGCTGAGATTCTGTTTGCGCTGCTGATCTTTATTGGCGGGCAGACGGCGGCGCAGCTGGCTAACAACGGCAGCCCGTTGGCACGCACGGCCTTTGGCAGCGGTTTATGGTGTGCGGCGGCGCTGGCGTTATTGCTGGCCGCTGAGGCTATCCGCCAACTCACGGTCAGTACGCCATGGCGTATCCTGTTGAATCTGCAAATCTGGTTGGTGCCGCTGCTGTTATTGCTCAGCGGTCACCTCGACCACCTCTCCCTGATGAAAGAGTATGCCAACCGCAGGGCGGTATTTGATGCCGCCTTTAGCCAGCATCTGCTGTTGCTGGCTGGTACGCTGTTGCCGACGGTATTGATTGGTTTGCCGCTCGGCCTGGTGATTGCCCGGCGATCGCGCTGGCAAAGTGCCGCTTTCAGCCTACTCAACCTGATCCAGACCGTGCCTTCTGTGGCGTTGTTTGGTTTGCTGATTGCGCCGCTGGCGGGGCTGGTGGCTCACTTCCCGGTACTGGCAAGTTGGGGCATCAGCGGTATTGGTCTGGCTCCGGCGCTGATCGCGCTGGTGCTGTATGCGCTGCTGCCGCTGGTGCGCAGCGTGGTGGCGGGGTTGCAGCAGGTGCCGCAGGAGGTACGTGAAACCGCACGCGGTATGGGCATGAGCGCGCTGCAACAGTTCTGGCTCGCCGAGCTCCCGCTGGCGCTGCCGGTGTGGCTTTCGGGCTTGCGCGTGGTGGTGGTACAAACCATTGGCCTGGCGGTGGTTGCGGCGCTGATTGGTGCCGGTGGCTTTGGCGCCATTGTTTTTCAGGGATTACTCAGCAGCGCACTGGACTTGGTGTTGCTGGGCGTGATTCCGGTGGTCGCGCTGGCGGTGGTGTTTGATGCCGCATTGCGTTTACTGTCGGCACTGCTGGAGAGAACCGATGATTGAGTTTCACCAGGTAAGCAAAATATTTGCCGGCAAAGCGGCGGTGCGTGATCTCACGTTGCATATTGAGAAGGGCAGTTTCACCGTGCTGATTGGCACGTCCGGTTCAGGCAAATCCACCACGCTCAAAATGATCAATCGGCTGGTGGAACATGACAGCGGCGAAATCCGCTTTGCCGGTGAACCGATTGAACGCATGGATGCGCGCGCGCTGCGGCGGCGCATTGGCTACGCCATTCAGTCGATTGGCTTGTTCCCGCACTGGAACGTGGCAAAGAACATCGCCACCGTGCCGTCACTGCTCGGCTGGCCGCAGGCAAAAATTCAACAGCGCGTAGAGGAACTGCTGGCGTTGCTGAATCTGGATACGCATCTGGCGACGCGTTTTCCCCATCAACTCTCCGGCGGTCAGCAGCAGCGGGTTGGCGTGGCGCGCGCCCTGGCGGCCGATCCCGAACTATTGTTGATGGATGAGCCGTTTGGCGCGCTCGATCCGGTGAACCGTCAGGCGCTGCAACAGGAGATGCTGCGCATTCAGAAGCTGTCAGGACGCACGGTGGTGCTGGTGACGCACGATATCGACGAAGCGCTGACGCTGGCGGATCAACTGGTATTGATGGATGGCGGTGAAATCGTGCAGCAGGGCAAGCCGATTGAACTGCTGACGCAACCGGCCACGGATTTTGCCCGTGAATTCTTTGGCCGCAGCGAGCTAGGCGTACGGTTGCTGGCATTGGGCCGTGCGGGCGGTGCAGCACGGCGCGGTGAGTGGCTGGACGGTGAGCCGATAGCCGCCAGCCTGACGCTGCGTGAGGCGCTGTCACAGTTTATCGCCCGGCGCACCGACAAACTGCCGGTGATCGATCAGCATCAACAGCCGTTGGGTGTATTGCACTTCAGCGATCTATTGCGCCAGCGGGAGGCGATGTGATGCGGTTATGGCGCGATCCCCTTTACTGGCTGCTGGCGACGTTTTTGCTGTTGCTGTGGGGATTGCCGCACAGCGGATCGCTGTTTGCCCACTGGTTCCCGCAGCTGGAACGCCCGTTGTATCAGCAGGAGAGCTTCTGGCGGCTGGCCCTCGCACATCTGTCATTGGTGTTCAGCGGCAGCGCCCTGGCGATTATTTTTGGCGTAGGCTGCGGGGTTTTCGCCACGCGACGTGCCGGGCGGGCATTCAGACCGTTACTGGAGACGCTGGCGGCAGCAGGGCAGACTTTTCCGCCGGTGGCGGTGCTGGCGATAGCCGTGCCAGTGATGGGATTTGGCGCGACACCTGCCATCATGGCGCTGTTTCTTTATGGGCTGTTGCCGATTTTGCAGGGCACGCTGGCAGGATTAGATAGCGTGCCCGACAGCAACCGGGAAATTGCCGTTGGGCTGGGTATGGGGCCCTGGCGGCGCTTATGGCAGATTGAACTGGCGCTGGCCGCACCGGTGATCATGGCTGGCGTGCGTACATCGGTGATGATCAGCATCGGCACCGCAACGATCGCTTCTACGGTGGGCGCAGAAAGTCTGGGATCGCCGGTGATTATCGGACTGAGCGGCTTTAACACCGCCTATGTCATTCAGGGCGCGCTGTTGGTGGCGCTATTGGCACTGATTTGCGACCGCGTGTTAGAACGCGTGCAACGTCAACTCAGTGGCTGGGAAGGATAAGACTGTAGCCTACCAGCATCATGCCACCCATGCCGCCAATGGCCATCACGGCAAACAGGGTACCAATGAGAATTTTATTCCAGTTCATAAGGGAAACCTGAGAAAAGTCATGGAGTGCGGCATGATAACGCGCACACCCGGCGAGGCAAAGGCCGTGTGTGCGATTTTTTGTCAGGCGGGATCGTGAATATGGGTGGCAAACCCTTGCGCCTGCCAGTGCTCAAACTGCTCTAACTGGCGTCGTGTTGGTTTTTTACCGGTCCAGATAAACAGATTCTGACCGGGGAACAGTTCAGGACGCGGCATATCCAGCGGCTCAGCTAAGACATCCATGCGCCAGCCCTGATTTGACAAGCGCCAGGCTTCCAGCCAAAGACGGGTACGATCATCCACGCCCCAGCCAATCATCAAAGCATCTTTGCCAGCCTTTTTTCGGCCGCCAGCGAGACAAAACGCCACGTAATCAATCAGTGCGCCATCTAACAGGCTACACATGGTGCGCGCGGTGTGCTGATCCAGCCCCAGGCGCTGGCGCACTGGCATAAAGACATGATCAATCAGCGAATCCACCGGATGTTCGCGGCCAATGGTGGCAATCTTGGTGCGTAATTTTGCCGGACGAACGTGGCGCAACACGCTCATCAGCTCTTCCTGCAGCGCCGTCCAGCCATCGTGCACGTTGACGGTTTGGCCTTCAAGCAGGGATTTAACCTTGCCGACAGGCACACCACTCTCAATCCAGCGTTTGATCTCTTCAATCCGCTGAACATCTTCATCATCAAACTGGCGGTGACCGCCTTCTGTACGCTGAGGTTTTAGTAAACCGTAACGGCGCTGCCAGGCGCGCAACGTTACCGGGTTGATTCCACAGCGTTCGGCAACATCGCCGATACTGTATAAGGCCATGGCGTCCTCGAAAATTCTGACCTGCATTACAACACCTTAACTGCCTCGCTTGGGTTGTACAACTCTTTTATGTTTGTACAACTTGACGTTTTATGCAAATTAAGGCCTTATTTCATAAGTGAGAATTATTTCCCATATATGAGAGGTGAACATGCCTGTACCGGATACCGAAGATCGACTGGCCGCACGTTTAGCCGAATTGCGCGTGCAACGTGGCTGGTCACTGGACGAACTGGCGATGGCTACCGGCATCAGCCGGGCTTCATTGTCGCGCATTGAACGGGCGGAGACCAGCCCCACAGCCGCTTTGCTTAACCGGCTGTGCGTTGCCTATGGCTTGACCATGTCACGCCTGCTGAGTGAAGTGGAAGAGGAAGCGGCGCTGCTACTCAAGGCTAGCGATCAAACGGTGTGGCGTGATGATGCCAGCGGGTATCAGCGCCGCAGCGTCTCGCCACCAGCCAGCCACTTCAAAGCGGAAATGGTGGAAGGCGTGCTGCGTCCCGGCACGCGCATTGATTATGACGCACCTCCGGTACAGGGGCTGGAACAGCATATTTGGCTGCAATCCGGCGAGCTGACGTTCACCATGGACGATCAGCGCTGGACACTGCAGGCGGGGGATTGCCTGCGTTTTCATCTCACCGGCAAATCATCATTCCAGGCGCACCCGGAAGGCGGCGCACGTTACATTTTGGTGGTGTGCAAACCATGACTGAAATTGAACAGTTAAGTGCTACACAGGCACAGCCCCTGCTGGCCGCGCTGACCGAGGTGTTATACGGTTGCGTGGCTGACGGGGCCAGCGTCGGTTTTATTGATGCCGATGATCGCGCAGCGATGGAACGCTTCTGGCAGGATAAAATCTACAGCCTGGCGAGCGGCGATAATCAACTCCTCGTGGCGTGGCAGCAGGGTGTGATTGTTGCGACGGTGATGGTCGGGTTTAGCGCCATGCCGAATGGCCGTCATCGCGCAGAAATCAGTAAATTGCTGGTGCATCCCCGTGCCCGGCGTCAGGGGATTGCCCGTCGTCTGATGCAGCAGGCTGAGCAATTAGCGGTTGAGCAGGGCAAAACACTGCTGGTGCTGGATACGCGCAGCGGCGATGTGGCCACGGATCTCTACTTATCGATGGACTGGCAAATCGCGGGTTCCATTCCGTTGTATGCCGAATCGACGGAAGGGGCGTTAGATGCCACCACGGTGATGTATAAAGTGGTGGGGTGATTGCACCAACTTAGTGCGCCTCTTCGGCCTCTGCCAGGCCCAGTGATTGCATAAACAGCCGGATAATCGGATTAATTTTCCGGCCTTTTTTCATCATCAGGCAGAACGGATTTTCCCGGCGCACCGATTCATCACCTAACTCACAAAGCTGCCCCCGCGCAATAAAGGGAGCAGCATAGTGTTCGGGTAAATAACCAATAAAGTGCCCGGTTAGAATCAGCATGGCGACGGATTCCACTTGCACCGCCTGCGCACCGCTTTCCTGTAATGGAATGAGGCGACGGTCATCGCGCGGCGTGACATATAAATGATTAATGATTTTCTGCTCACGTAATATTTCCACCGATATATTCTTATCACAAGATCCAGAATATAAAGGATGTGACATGGAGCAATATAATTTCGAATATTCTTTATAAAGCGGGAAGTAATCAAAATCACTTTTCATTTCATAAACCGGCGCAATGCCACAATGAAAACGACCTTCACTCATGCCCCGTTCAATATCATCTAATTGCGCAGTCTGTAAGCGAATCTGCACCTTTGGTGCTTTCTGGTGCAACTGTTGCACCGCCGCAGTGACCGGTGAATGTGGATCAGAAATGGTGTTATCCACCACACAGATGGCGATGTCACCCAGCAACTCATTGCGGCTGTTGTGCAGACGTTCGCGGAACAGATTCAGGGAGACGAACAGCTCCAGCGTGGCCTGATAGACATTAATGCCGTACTGCGTCAGTTCAAAGCCTTCGCGTCCACGGCTGCATAACGTCATGCCGAGACGAATCTCCAGATCGGAAACCTGCTTGCTGATGGCGGCTAAACCAATATTCAGTTCGTTGCTGGCAGCGGTTAATCCTCCGGCTTCCACCACGCATTTAAATACGCGAAGCAATTTTAAGTCGATATTACTCAGTGCCAGAACCGCATTATCGCCGCGATTATTTGCATTGTTTCCAGACTGGGAAACTTTACTTTCCATCTTTGCTATTCAACTCCGGAATAATTGCGGTGAAAGTACAGTGAACCTGAAATATGACGTATTTACCAGTGTGAGTGTGAAATAAGTTTTTATTATCACAGCTGGTTTATTCATATCTTTTCCATATCGCTGACGAGTATCTGTAAGGGGAAATAGCATGTCTGATAATGCCGAACTGTTATGGGGCGCGCGTTTTAAAGCGGCACCGGCGGCCAGTTTAACCGCGCTGTCGCGCAGCCCGGATTATTACTTTGCCCTGGCACCTTACGATTTAGCAGGCTGCCGGGCACATGCCCGTGAACTGGCACGCGGCGATCTGCTGAGCAGTGAAGAACTCGAAACCATGCTGGCAGCGATTGATGCGCTGGATGCTGATTATCGTGCGGGCAATCTGCACCCGATCGCTGCTGATGAAGATGTCCACACGTTCATTGAACGCGCACTGACTGAGCGCTTAGGACCACTGGGCGGCAAACTGCGCGCCGGTCGCTCTCGTAACGATCAGACGGTCAACGATTTGCGTCTCTACCTGCGTGATAACGGCCGCAAAGTGGTCAGCGCTTTACTGGCACTGCAGCAATCTCTGGTTGAGCAAGCGGCACTGCACACCGAAAGCGTGGCGCCGGGCTTCACCCATTTACAACAGGCACAGCCGATTGTGTTTGGTCACCAACTGCTGGCTCATGCGCAATCTTATGCCCGCGATATCGAGCGTATGCAGGACTGGGATCGCCGCAGCGCGCGCTGCCCACTCGGTGCCGCAGCGATGGCAGGGTCGGCAATTGCGCGCCAGCCGGAAAAAGCCGCAGAAGATCTGGCCTATCTGGCACCGTGCGAGAACTCGATCGATGCCGTTGCCAGCCGCGATTACGCCGCAGAATTCCTGTTCGTCACCAGCATGATCGGTATCAACCTGTCTCGCCTGTGTGAAGAAGTGTGCATGTGGGCGTCGCGCCAGTTCCGCTGGGTGGAATTGCATGACAGCTATGCCACGGGTAGCTCAATCATGCCGCAGAAGAAAAACCCGGATATTGCCGAACTGACGCGCGGTCGTTCAGGACGTCTGGTCGGCAATCTGATGGCGTTGCTCACCACCATGAAAGCCATGCCGCTCTCCTATAACCGCGACCTCAGTGATGACAAGCGCAACGTGATCGATGCTGTGGACACGCTGCTGCTGGTGCTGCCTGCCATGGCGGGCATGATGTCGACGCTGAAATTCAACACCGACGTCATGCGTGAGCAAGCGCCGGATGGTTTCACTTTAGCAACGGAAGTCGCCGACTGGCTGGCGATGCGGGGTGTGCCTTTCCGTGAAGCGCATGAAATCACCGGTCAGCTGGTGCAACTGTGCGAACGCGAAGATTGCGGTCTGTCCGACCTGAGCGATGCGCAGTTGCAGGCCGTCGACGCGCGTTTAACGCCAGAAGTGCGCAGCGCTTTGACGCTGGAAGCCGCACTGGCGGCACGCAGTGGCTATGGCGGCACAGCACCAGACCGGGTACGTGAACAGTTAGCGCGTTTGCAAATCCTGATGCAGGACCAGCAGCGCTGGACTGAAGATTACGCTGGCCCGCGCGCCTGAGGAGACGCTGATGTCGCAAACCACCCCGGTTGAACCCAGCCTGAAAAACAGCCGCGAGCAGACGCATTACGATCTGGATCGCTATCAGGTGGTGCCGCGCCGTTATTACGGTCGCATCACTGCCTCGGCGGTGATCCTGGTGCTGCTGGCGTTGCTGGTGAATGCCTTCGCCCACGGCAACATTGAATGGTCATTTGTCGGCCAGTTCTTTACTGCTCAGGCGATCCTCAACGGCGTGGTGAACACGCTGATTATGTCGGTGCTGGCAATGGGACTCGGCATCCTGTTCGGCGTGATCACCGCGATTATGTATATGTCGCCCAATCCGGTGTTGCACTACATCGCCGTGGGCTACGCGTGGATCTTCCGTGGTACGCCGCTGATTTTGCAACTGCTGCTGTGGTTTAACCTCGCGCTGGTGTTTCCCACCATCAGTATTCCCGGCGTGTTCAGCGTGCAAACCGTCACCATCATGACGCCGTTCCTCGCGGCGCTGCTGGGTCTGAGCATCAACCAGGGGGCTTACACCTCCGAAGTGGTGCGCGCCGGTTTGCTGTCCGTGGATACCGGCCAATATGAAGCGGCGAAAGCGATTGGCATGCCACGTCTGCAAGCGCTGCAGCGCATTATTCTGCCGCAGGCGATGCGCGTGATTTTGCCGCCGGTGGGCAACGAATTCATCAGCATGATCAAAACCACCAGTCTGGCGAGCATGATCCAGTACTCCGAACTGCTCTACAACACGCAAACCATCTACTTCGCCAATGCGCGCGTGATGGAGCTGCTGTTCGTGGCGGGCATCTGGTACCTGATCATCGTCACCGTGCTGTCGTTTGGTCAAAGTCGCCTTGAGCGCTTCTTCTCACGCGGTCACCGCCAGCGTCAGTAATTGGGAGAGAGAGATGAGAAACATCGTGCGCGCCGTCAAGGTGAACAAATATTTCGACCAGTTCCACGCGCTGAAGGACGTCAGCCTCGAAGTGAATTACGGCGAGGTGATGTGCATCCTCGGGCCATCCGGTTCCGGTAAAAGCACCTTCCTGCGCTGCATCAACCAGCTGGAGAAGGTCGATCAGGGTGGCATTTGGGTCGACAACGAATTAGCGGGCTATCGCATTGCGGGCAACAAACTGCATGCGTTAAGCGATAAGCAGATTGCCCGCCAGCGCCTGCAAACCGGCATGGTTTTCCAGCGCTTTAACTTGTTCCCGCACAAAACCGCGCTGGAGAACATTATCGAAGGGCCGTGCCGCGTGTTGTTGCGTCCGAAGCGTGAGGCGGCGGAAGAGGCAATGGCACTGCTGGATCGCGTTGGTCTGGCACACAAAGCGCACGACTACCCGCAGTCACTGTCTGGCGGGCAGCAGCAGCGTGTGGCGATTGCGCGTGCGCTGGCGATGAAACCGAAACTAATGCTGTTTGACGAACCCACTTCGGCGCTGGATCCGGAGATGGTGGGTGAAGTGCTGGCCGTTATGCGCCAGTTAGCAAAAGAGGGCACCACCATGCTGGTGGTCACTCATGAGATGGGCTTTGCCCGTGAAGTGGCCAATCAGGTGGTGTTTATGGACGAAGGACGCATTATCGAGCAGGGCGCACCAGAAGACATTCTGCTGAACCCGCAAAACCCACGGATGAAAAACTTTATTAACGCGATTCTTCTTTAACGTGACCGGGGTGAAAAACATGAAAAAACTGTTATTGAGTGCCATCAGTGCCGCGCTGTTACTGCAATCTTCTGCCTGGGCGGACATCGCCGTGCCAGCCGCCATCAAAGAGAAAGGCCTGACCGTGGCGATCATGCCGAACTATCCGCCCATGGATTTCAAAGATCCGGCCACCAACCAGCTCACTGGTGTGGATTACGATCTCGGTCAGGCGATCGGTGAGAAGCTGGGTGTGAAGATCAACTGGCAGGAGATCGCCTTTGAGCAGATGGTGAACGCCGTGGTGACCAAGCGTGTCGATTTGGTGATGTCCGGTATGACCGACACCAAAGAACGCCAGAAGGTGGTTAACTTCATCGATTACTTCAAAACCGGCCCGCAGTTCTACACCCAGGCAGCGCGTAGCGACATCAACAGCGCCATGGATCTGTGCGGCAAGAAAGTCGGCACCAGCCGTCGTACCACTTTCCCGGTAGAGATTGCCAACTGGTCTAAAGCGCACTGCGAAGCAGCCGGCAAGCCAGCGATCATTGTGGTCGGCGCCGAAGGGACGGCCGATGCACGCACTCAGCTGCGTCAAAACCGTCTGGATGGCGTGGTGCAGGGGAGTGAAACGCTGCCGTACATCATGGATCTTGAGAAAGGCAAATATAAGCCACTCGATAAAGCCTTCTCCTTCCAGTACACCGGCATGGCAATTGGTAAAGATGCCGGTGAGCTGACCACAGCCATTCAGGCGGCGATTGACGCGATGATTGCCGATGGCAGCTACCAGAAGATCCTCACGAAATGGGGTCTGGCCGACAATGGCGTCACTCAGGCTACCGTTAACCAGGGCTAAAGGAGCGTAGCGATGCAACAACCGGGCGCAGTGCGCTGGCCGCAGGGGAAACGCGGCTGTATGGCGCTGGCGTTTGACCTTGATGGTCCCACCGGCGATGCCATGTTGAATGGCAGCCTGTGGTCAACGCCAGAATATTTCACCTTCGGTGCGTATGGGCCGTACCGTGCGCTCGGGCGATTGCTCGACCTGCTGCGCGCTTTCCAGATTCCCGCCACGTTTTTTGTGCCGGCGTGGGTGGTGGAACAGTGGCCGCAGCAGTGTCAGGCGATTATCGAACAAGGCCACGAAGTGGCCTATCACGGCTATCGTCACGAATCTTTCTGGGCGATTCCGCCAGTTGAACAGCGTGCCGTGATGGCGAAATCCGCTGAAATCTTTAAACAGCATTTGGGTATCACCGCCTGCGGTTTCCGTACGCCGTCAGGTGACTGGCATGCCGAAACGCCACAAATTTTGCGTGATGCTGGGGTAATTTACTCCAGCAGCATGCGCGGTGACGACCGTCCTTATAGCATCCCGGTGGCGGGTCACACGCCGCTGGTCGAGATCCCTGGCAAGTGGGAGATGGATGATTACGCCTCGCTGGCTTACACGCGCCAGCCCGATTTCCCGAAAGGCGGCGATCGCATCGCCAGCTATGCGCATACCCGTGATAACTGGCAGCGCGAATTCGATGGTGCAATGGATGAAGGCTTGTGCCTGACCACGTTATTCCACCCGAAAATTTCCGGCCAGCCAGGACGTATCTTGCTGCTGGAGCAGTTGTTTGAACATATGACAGCGCGTGACGACGTGTGGTTTGCGCGCTGTGATGCGGTGGCGCAGTGGTATCTGCAGGAGCAACAGCATGACTGAATCTTCCCGCTGGCCGCTGGGCTTCCAGTCCGCCGCCGTTTTGACCATCGATTTCAACGACATTCACGGCATTTTGACGCAGGCACCGGCCGTCACCGGACGTGATAAAACCCTGTCGGTATGGCGCTATGGCACCCTGCGCGGCGTGGATCGCTTGCTGGCATTGCTGGCAGAAAAACAGCTGAAAGCCAGCTGGTGCTTACCGGCAATTGTGGCGGAAGAGCAGCCGGAACTGATTAAACGCATCGTGGCTGATGGCCATGAAATCGCCTGTAGCGGCGAGCGCCATGAAGATTTCTCGGTGCTGTCGCTGGAGCAGCAGATTGCCAGCGTGACGCGCGGCTGTGAGCAGCTGGCACAGTTTACCGGCAAACCGATTCAGGGCTTCCGCACCCCAGCAGGGCAGTGGAAACCGGGCCTGGCACAGGCGCTGGTGGATCAGGGTATTCGTTGGTCATCCAGCTGGCGCGGCGACGATCTGCCGTACTTCCATCCCGGCACGCGGCTGGTGGAATTGCCGATGCACTACACGCTGGAAGACGAACCCTATTTCGCCTTTAACCTGAGCCCGGCCATCCCGCCGGGGCAGTCGCGGATTGCACCTTATGCCGAAACGCTGGCAAACATGACGCAAGACTTCCAGGGCTTCCACCGCTTTGGCCTGTGTTATCTGCTGCGCCTGCATCCGGAAATCATCGGCACTGCCGGGCGCATCGGCTTGCTGCGTGAATTGATCGAGACGCTGCAACAGCACAACGTGTGGATCGCCACGGCGGAGCAGGTGGCGACGCATTGGCAAACGCAGCCGGGTAACGATGTTTCCCATCCAGCCGAAGTGTTTACCCGCATCACAGGAGGTGCGCATGGGCAGTTCGCTTGATCAACTGGCGACATTTATCGCCGAAACAGGTTTTGAACAGCTGCCTGATGCGCTGGTCGAACAGGCAAAACGCCATTTGCTGGATACGCTCGGGGCTTCACTGGCGGGCAGCGACAGCCCAATCTGGCGCGAATGTCTGCTATTGGCGCTCGCAGAAGGTGGGCATCAGCAGGCACAAGTGTGGGGAAGTGCAAAGCAGGTGAGTCCACGCCAGGCGGCATGGCTCAACGGCGTGGCTGCACATATGTATGAGCTGGATGATACCGGCGGCTGCGATCACTCGGGCGCGGTGGTGATTCCCGCTATTCTGGCGGCGCTGCCTTTGGCGACGCAGCCGGTTGACGGCCAGACGCTGCTGGTGGCGATGGTGATCGGTTATGACGTCGGACGCCGGGTGCTGGAAGCTTGCGGCGGCTACTCTGCGCATAACGGCGCAGGCTGGCACTCCACCGCCAGCTGTGGCGTGTTTGGTGCCGCAGCGGCGGTGTGTTCACTGCTGCAGCTGGATCGTGAACAGTGCGCGTCGGCTTTGGGCATTGCCGCCAGCTTTAGCGGTGGGTTGTGGGGCTTTATTCACGACGGCTCGCACACCAAAAAGCTGCATGCCGCACGTGCAGCTGAAGGTGGCGTGCAGGCAGCACAGCTGGCGCAGCGTGGTATTAATGGGCCATTGGCGGTTTTCGAAGCGAAGTGGGGCGGATTCCTGCAAACACTGGCATCTGAAACACAGCAACCCGCTGCGTTAACCGCCGATCTTGGCGTGGTGTGGAAGCTGGCGCGCTGCTCGATCAAGCCGTATGCCGCCTGCCGTGGAACCCATTCTGCGGTGGATGCCTTGAACCTGATGCTGACGCTGCATTCGGTACAGCCTGCACAGATTGAACGTATCCTGGTGGGATTAAATCCGTTCCTGCTGGAGATGTGTGGCGGACGTGAGCTGCAGAGCCTGGCGAGTGCACAAATGAGCCTGCCATATGCACTGGCAGCACGAGCGTTGTACGGCTCCGCCGAGCTGTCCAGCTACGATGATGCCAAACGTCTGCATCCACAGGTGGAAGCCTTTATGGCGCGGATTGAGCTGGTGATTGATGAGCAGCAGGGCCGTGACGACGAGCCGTGGGTGCGGATTGAAACCCTGCAGGGCGAGCAATGGCAGCAGCATGTGCCGGTGCCGTCTGGTGCGCCGGCTAATCCGCTGAGCCTTGAAGCGCTGCTGGCTAAATACCGTAGCTTAGCGGGGCGTGTATTGCCGGTTGAGCAGGTTGAACAGCTGGAAGCGATTTGCATGGAGTTGGATGACGTCGCGGATGTGCAGGAACTGGTGGCGTTGCTGGCTCTTGCATAGGGTTCGGGTGCAGAATTTTGCACCTGAATTTGTAGAAAAAACTGAGGCTGCTGGTGCATTTGCAGGCTTTCAGATTTATTCACAGGTGATAACGCAGGCTGGGGGCGCGAGGACTGCCCGGCAGCAGCAGCGGTGCTACGGCCCGCACTTACGCGCATTCAGCAGGCATTGTTTTTCTGGCGTTCACACAGATTTAAACCCGATCAGCCAACCCTTCAATCCGCTGCATTGCCGCCAGCAGGCGGGCTTCGGTGACCGCCACCGACATATTCTCCATGTCCGGTGCATGTACGGATTCACGCACAATCAGCGCCAGTTCGGCATCATTCAACTCGGCAATCTCATGCAGCGTCAATGGCACACCGCAATCGCGCGCCAGACGCATCTCATCCAGTACCTCTTCATCGCTGCGATCTTCCAGTGCCAACAGGCACAAGTTGCCAAAGCCAACCAACAGGCCATGACCGAACTCACGTGTCTTATCGCAGAAGGTAAATCCTTCATAAATTGCATGGGATGCTGCCGCATGGGCGCCGTTGCTCATCAGCGAGGTCAATCCGGCCCAGGTAAAGATCGCATCCAGCACCTGATCCAATGAGGCGCTGCTCTCGCCGCGTAGCACCGCCGCATAGGCCGCCGGGCCGTGTTCCGCGATCACGTCATAGCAAATCTGGCTATGAGCCAATGATGACAATGCATTGCCTTCGCGTGCCGGATGGCGGACGCTCACCGCGCGGAACTCATACCATTTTGCCAGGGTGTCGCCCAGACCCGCAGCCAGCCAGCGAGCAGGGGCTTTAGCCAGCAACTCGCTATCGATGATCACTGCTGCGGGTGCCTGTGGCAGCGGGAAAATATCGAAGAAATTGCCGTTATCGTCGTAGCGAATGGTCAACGGCGTCACTGCTGAACAGGTGGCGGCAATGGTCGGGATGGTGATAAACGGCAGCCCCAACTGCGCACCCACGGCTTTTACGGTATCCAGCGATTTACCGCCGCCGACACCGATAATCACGTCAGCTTGCAGTTCGGTGGCGATGACGGCCAGACGGTTGATCTGGTTAATCGAGGTCTCACCACCAAACCACTCCTGCGCCAGCAGCGTCACGTTGGCCGCCAGCAGTTGAGCGCGCACCTGCGCTTCCACCGACTGCAGTGCCTGATGGCCGCCGATCAGCAGAGCGCGTTTGCCCAGCCCCGCGCAAATCTCGCCCAGCTGATTGATCACGCCCGCGCCGCGCAGCACGCGCGCCGGAAACACCAAATTCTGTTGTGTCATGCTTTTTTCTCTGTGTAACGGACACCGGGCAATACGCACAGCATCTCATAAAGGATATTGGCTGCCAGCTGGGAGGTCATGCCGCTGATATCGTACGGCGGTGACACTTCGACCAGATCGCCCCCGACCAGATTGAGTCCGCGGCAGCCGCGCACAATCTCCAGTCCCTGCATTGAGGTCAATCCACCCACTTCTGGCGTACCGGTGCCGGGTGCCCATGCAGGATCGAAACTGTCGATGTCATAGCTGAGATACACCGGACCGTTGCCGATACGCGCACGCACTTCGGCCATCAGAGGCGTCATGGATCGATACCAGCACTGCTCGGCCGGCACCAGGTGGAAGCCTTGATCGACGCCCCACTGGAAATCATCGGCGGCGTAGCCTTGAGCGCGCTGACCAATTTGCACCACGCGCTGGCAGTCGAGCAGGCCTTCTTCTACCGCACGGCGGAATGTGGTGCCGTGGGCGATCTTTTCGCCGAACATCTCATCGTTAGTATCGGTGTGCGCGTCAATGTGGATCAGGCCCATCGGCCCGTGCTTCTTCGCCAGCGCCCGCAAAATCGGCAGCGTTAACGTGTGATCGCCCCCGAGCGTTAACGGGATAATCGGCCAATTGTTCAGCTCGGTATAATAGTTTTCGATGATATCGACCGACTTCAGCAGGCTGTAAGTATTGATGGGCACATCGCCGAGATCGCCGACGCGCAACGAATCAAAAGGCGCTGCGCCAGTCGCCATGTTATAAGGGCGAATCATCACGGAATCTGCGCGAATGGCGCGTGGACCATAGCGCGTGCCGCTACGCTGTGACGTGCCGATATCCAGCGGAATGCCTACAAACGCGACATCAAGGTCGGCAGGGGATTCGGCAGCGGGCAAACGCATCATGGTGCCACGGCCGGCGAAACGGGGCATCTCGTTGCCGCCCTGCGGCTGAGGAAAATCGGTCATCACGAACTCCTTCGGCTAAGTGAGTCTCATCATGGCCTGAGGGCGGCGCGGGAAAAATCCTTGACAGCAAATAATCACTTCATAGATTGGTTAACTTTAGTCAGCAATCACTGAAGGAAATGCGGTGCAAACGCTCCCCAATCTCAAACTGCTCCAGGTGTTCGCCAGCGTGGTGGAGAATCAGGGCTATTCACGTGCTCAGCAGGCGCTGAATATGACCACGCCCGCCATTAGCGCCTATATAAGCGAGCTGGAAACGCAGCTGGGTTTTATTCTGTGCCAGCGCGGACGTGGCGGTTTTACCCTCACCACGAAAGGCGAACAGTTTCATCGTTACAGTCAGGAAATGCTGGCCACGCTGGCGGGTTGGCAGGAGCAGGTTGAGACGCTAAAAAGTGCCCAGGGTGGCACCTTTTCGCTGGGCGTGGTGGATGCCACTGTCACGGACAGCACGCTGGATCTGCCGGCGGCGATTGCGCGCTTTAATCAGCGTTTTCCGGCGGTATTTTTCAATCTCAGCGTGCGCGATCCCAACGAACTGCAGCAGCAGTTACTGGAAGACCGCCTTGATCTGGCAATCGGGCACTTTCCACTGCGTGCCAGCAATCTGGTCACCATTCCGCTTTATGAGGAACAACACTGGTTGTATTGCAGTCCGCAACATCCCCTGGCGCAGGGCGATCCGGATATGCGCACCGTCCAGCAAACCGGCATGGTGACGCGGCGTTACTGGAATCAGCAGGAGTTAAACAAGCGCGGCTTCCGCCAGACTAACGCCTCAGTGGAGAGTATAGAGGCGCAGTTGACGCTGATCCTCTCCGGGAGATATATCGGCTATTTGCCGGAACACTACGCGCAAAGCGGAGAACAGCAGGGCACGCTATGCCGCTTGTTGCCGCAACATTTTCACTTCCGCGCACCGTTCTCCTTTGCCTTCCGTCGGGGACGCGCCCGCGAAACGCTGATTCGTGCGATGCGTGAAATTCTGAATCCAGCGCGAAAAAATAGCAGCGAAAGCTGACGCTGCGCCGATACTGTGTAAAAATACAGGCCAATTCAGCAAACAGTAATGAACATGGCCCTGACAGCAGCGATAAAAAGCCAGATTGCGCAATGGTATAAGGCGCTGCAGCAGCAGGTTCCTGACTTTATCCCCCGTGCGCCCCAGCGTCAGATGATTGCCGAAGTGGCAAAAAGTCTGGCCGGTGATGAAGGCCGCCATCTGGCGATTGAAGCCCCCACCGGTGTGGGTAAAACTTTGTCTTATCTGATCCCCGGCATCGCGGTGAGCCGCGCTGAGGAGAAACGGTTGGTGATCAGCACCGCCAACGTCGCGCTGCAGGATCAGATCTTCAGCAAAGATCTGCCGCTGCTGAAAAAAATCATCCCCGATCTCACCTTCACAGCCGCGTTTGGTCGTGGCCGCTATGTTTGCCCGCGCAATCTCGCGGCGCTAGCGGCGACCGAGGATCAGCAGGGTGACCTGCTGCTGTATCTCGATGAAGAAGCGGTAACCGGGTCGAAAGAAGAGCAGAAGTTCTGCGCCAAACTGGAAAAGCAACTCAGCAGCTACAAATGGGATGGCCTGCGCGATCACTCCGATGTCTCGATTGATGACAGCCTGTGGCAGCGCCTTTCCACCGATAAAGCCAACTGCCTGGGGCATCACTGCCGCTGGTATCGTGAATGCCCGTTCTTTGTTGCACGTCGTGAAATAGAACAGGCGGATGTGGTGGTGGCGAACCATGCGCTGGTGATGGCGGCGATGGAGAATGAATCTGTCTTACCGCCTGCCAAACACCTGATGCTGGTGCTGGACGAAGGTCATCATCTGCCAGAAGTGGCGCGTGACGCGCTGGAGATGAGCGCGGAAATCACCCCCGGCTGGAGCAGTTTGCAGCTCGATCTGTTTGTGCGGCTGGTGGAAACCATCATGGCGCAGTTCCGCCCGAAATCGCCTCCTCCATTGACCAACCCTGAGCGGTTAAAAGGCCATTGTGATGAGATGCGTGAACTGCTGCAAATTCTGTGCGACGCGCTGAATCCGTTATTACCCGCGCACAACCAGCCGGGTGAGTTCCGTTTTGTGCTGGGTGAGTTGCCGGAAGAACTGATGACGATGTGCGCACGGTTGTTCAAACTGAGCGATGCATTGCGCGGGTTGAGCGAAGGGTTACTCAATGAGTTAGGTGAGCAAACCGGCAAAGCCGACATTATGCGACTGCATCGGGCGATTATTCAGCTTAACCGCCAGTTTGGCTGGTTCGAATCGATCAGTAAACTTTGGCGACTGGCGGCCATGGAGAAAGCCTCTAATGCGCCGGTATCGAAATGGATTACGCGAGAAATTCGCGACGGCCAGGCGCATCTGCTGTTTCACTGCGCCGGGATTCGCGTCAGCGATCAGCTGGAAAAACTGCTGTGGCGTAAAATCCCACATGTGGTAGTGACCTCGGCGACCTTGCGCTCACTGAACAGCTTCAATCGGCTGCAAGAGATGTCAGGGCTAAACGAGAAAGCGGGCGATCGCTTTGTGGCGCTGGATTCGCCATTTAATCATGTCGATCAAGGCAAGCTGGTGATCCCGCAAATGCGCTATGAACCGCTGATGGCGAATGAAGCAGAGCACATCGCCGAGATGGCAGGATTTTTCCTGCAACAAATGGCAGAAGAGAAGCACAAAGGCGTGCTGGTGCTGTTTGCCAGCGGGCGCGCGATGCAGCAGTTTGTCAGCCATGTCAGCGCATTACGCTTATCGATGTTGGTGCAGGGCGATCAACCTCGTTCGCGCTTAGTGGAGCTGCATCGCCAGCGAGTCGAAGCGGGGCAAACCAGTATTCTGATCGGACTGCAGTCTTTCGCTGAAGGCCTGGATTTAAAGGGCGATCTGCTGACGCAGGTGCATATCCATAAAATTGCTTTTCCCCCAGTGGACAGTCCGGTAATTTTGACCGAAGGGGAGTGGCTGAAGAGCCTTAAACGCTACCCGTTCGAAGTGCAGAGTCTACCGAGCGCTTCGTTTACGTTGATTCAGCAAGTCGGGCGTCTTATTCGTAGCCATCACTGCTTCGGGGAGATCGTGATATACGATCGGCGACTACTTAATAAAGCTTATGGCAGTCGGCTGCTGGCCGCCTTACCGGTGTTTCCGATTGAGCAACCGATGGTGCCTGAAGCCAGCATAAAACCAGCGGTAACAGCAGTGGTTAAAGCCCCAGTAAAATCAGCGAAGCGTAAAAGTAAGAAATCTTAGGTGTGCCCAGGCGCACCTCAATGACCTTTTGGCCGCCGGATATCGGCGCGCCCTGGAAGCGGGAATGCCCTGATGGAACTGAATAAAATCATCAAAGAGATTGGGCGCGGTAAGAATCACGCGCGCGATATCGATTTCGACACCGCCGTTGCGCTGTACAGCGCGATGCTGGCGGATGAAGTACCCGAACTGGAACTCGGCGGTGTGCTGATCGCCCTGCGTATCAAGGGCGAAGGTGAAGAGGAGATGCGCGGTTTTTACCACGCCATGCAGCAGCAGATGATGCAGTTGCAGCCGCCCGCCAATCGCCCGATGCCGATTGTGATCCCCAGCTACAACGGCGCACGTCGTCAGGGCAATCTCACGCCGCTGTTAGCCTTACTATTAAGCAAACTCGGTTTTCCGGTATTGCTGCACGGTGTGAGTGACGATCCGACGCGCATCACCACCGAAGCCGTGCTGGCGGCGCTGGATATTGCGCCGGTCACCAACGCGCAACAGGCACAAGCGAAGCTGGAGAGCGGCGAACTGGCCTTTATCACCATCGATCACCTGTGTGCACCGATGGCAAAACAGCTGTCGCTGCGCTGGCGCATGGGCGTGCGTAACAGCGCACACACGCTGGCGAAGCTGGCCACGCCGTTTGCCGAACGTGCCGCGTTGCGTCTGGCGAGTGTTTCCCATCCGGAATATGTGCCGCGCGTCGGCAAGTTCTTCCAGGATATCGATGCACCCGGCATTCTGCTGAACGGCACCGAAGGTGAAGTGTATGCCAATCCACAGCGCTGTCCGGCGATTAACTACATTGCCGGTGCGGGCGCAGAGGCGGAAGTGTGGGTAGAGCGCCAGCCAGAAATCAGCGTGGAACTGCCAGAAAGTAAAAATGCGCAGGACACCGCAGACTGGATCAAACAGGTGCTGGGCGGCGAACGAGCGGTGCCACAGGCGCTGCGTTTACAGCTGGCGTGCTGCTTAGTGGCAACCGGAGAGTCAGCGTCGCTGGATGAGGCGGAAACCCGCTTGCAGCTAGCTGGGATCTGACGGGTAGAACAATACCCGCAGCCTTTGGTTGCGGGTCAAACGCACAGCCGAGAGATGATAAAAGATCAAGCGCGCAATGCCGCTTGAGATTCCTGGATTCCGCGAATCCGGCCGTCAGGCTTTGACCAGCACGCTCTCCACCAGTTGCTGCCAGAAACTGATACCAATTGGCAACAACTCATCATTGAAATCGTAATGCGCGTTGTGCAATGGCGCGGAAGGTGTTGTGCCATCGGCACCGAGCCAGAAGTAAGCCCCCGGGCAGGATTCCAGCATACAGGCGAAATCTTCCGATGCCATGGAGGGATTCACCTGCCAATGCACCTGTGATTCGCCTAACACGCGCTGGGCAACCTCACGTACCTGTTCCGCCGGGAGGGCATGGTTGGCGGTAACGGGGTAACCCGGATACCAGTGAATCTCGCCGCTGACGCCAAACGGGCGCGGCAGGGTAGTGACAAAATCTTCTATCAGACTGCGCACGCGGTCACGTACGTCAGTCTGCAAACATCGCACCGTACCACGCAACACAATCTGCTCGGGAATCACATTAATCGCTTCACCGCCATGGATCTGCGTCACGCTCACCACCGCTGACGCCAGCGGTGACAAACGGCGTGATGGGATGGTTTGCAGCGCCATAATCAATTCTGCTGCCACCACCATCGGGTCGGCACCGCTTTCTGGCATCGCCGCATGGCAGCTTTTACCGTTGAGGGTGATCTCAAAGGAATCCAGCGAGGCCATCATCGCACCTGGATTCACCGCCAGTGAACCCACCGGCAAACCCGGCCAGTTGTGCATGGCGTACACCGCATCCATTGGGAAACGCTTAAACAAACCTTCTTCCACCATTTTCCGCGCACCGCCAAGATTCTCTTCCGCAGGCTGGAACAGGAAGTGCACCGTGCCTTTGAAGTGGCGTGTGGTGGCCAACTGGCAGGCTGCTGCGAGGAGAATCGCCGTATGTCCATCGTGACCGCAGGCGTGCATCACGCCAGGGCGGCTGGATTTCCACTCCGGCGCACCTTTTTCGGTCATCGGTAGGGCATCCATATCGGCACGCAAGCCAATCACCGGCCCAGGACCGTTTTCCAGGGTGCCAATCACGCCAGTGCCTGCCAGGCCACGGAACACTTGTAATCCTGCTTCAGAGAGCACGTTCGCAACCAGCTCGCTGGTTTGTTGCTCCTGATAACCGAGTTCAGGATGTTGGTGTAACTGACGACGCCATTTCAGGGCGTTTTCCAGCAGGACGGCAGGCAGGCTCATAAAGTAAGGCTCTCCATCAGCAGCAGTTGCTGCGATTTTTCTGACACATAACGCGATGTCTCCACTGTAGTGGTAAGCGCAGGGCGGCGTCTATCGTGGAACGGAATAATTTGGCTATAGGCTATAGCGGAATGGAATATGCCCCGCAGCATGATGCATTTAAGGATTAAGGATTAAGGATTAAGGATTAAGGATTAAGGATTAAGGATTAAGGATTAAGGATTAAGGATTAAGTGTAAGTATCCCGGCTTTAGTTCCACGCACTTTTTGAGATTTCCGGTTTTTCAGCCATCAGCCGGTATTCTTCCGGCGTCAGGTTATTCAGGGATTCATGAGGTCGCTCGCTGTTATATTCCGACAACCAGCGCTCTGTAATTTCCCGTGCTTCATTCAGCGTTCTGAACAGATAAAAATCCAGTATTTCGGTCCGGTACGTTCGGTTAAACCGTTCTATGAAGGCATTCTGTGGTGGCTTGCCCGGTTTGATAAATTCCAGCATCACGCCATGCTCTTCTGCCCAGTGTGCCAGAGCCAGGGAAATCAGTTCCGGCCCGTTATCCATCCTCATCTTCAGCGGATATCCACGGTTTGCCACTATCCTGTCCAGTACCCGGACGACACGCTGCGCTGGGATATTCAGGTCAATTTCGATGGCCAGTGCTTCACGGTTAAAATCATCAACAACATTGAAAGTCCGAAAACGTCGGCCACATGTCAGGGCATCGTGCATAAAATCAATCGACCAGCTCTGGTTGAGTGCTTCCGGCGTCGCCAGCGGAGCCGGATTGCGCACCGGCAGGCGTTGTTTACCCTTGCGACGAAAATTCAGTTTCAGCAGGCAGTAAATCCGGTGCACACGCTTATGATTCCAGACGTGCCCTTGCCTGCGGAGCACCTGAAAAATCTTCTTAAAACCGTAGCGGGGGTAGCGCTCAGCCGCCTCTGTCAGGGCCTGGATCACCGCTTCATCACGTCGTGTATCCGCCTGGTAACGAAAAACCGTCCTGCTCAGCGACAATATCCTGCATGCCTGACGTAAGCTCATCGCAAACTGCGCGGTCAGATAGCTGACCAGCTCACGCTTTATCGCTGGTTTTAAAGCTTTTTTTCGATGACGTCTTTCAGCGCCCTGCATTCCAGACTCAGATCGGCGAACATCTGCTTCAGACGACGATTCTCGTCTTCAAGATCTTTGATCTTTTTGATATCAGCGGCTTCCATCCCGCCATATTTCGCCTTCCAGTTGTAGTAGCTGGCTTCGGAAATGGCGGCCTCGCGGCAGACATCCTTGACGGTCCTGCCTGCTTCGACGGACTTCAGTACGGCGATGATCTGGTGTTCGGTGAACCGGGCTTTGCGCATAATGATCTCCTCCGGGGACATAGTCAGTATGTCGGAAGATCTCTAAAAGTGAATGGTCCGCTTTACCGGGATACTTACATAAGGATTGAGTGATTGAGTGATTGAGAGACTCGGAGACTGGGAGACTGGGAGACTGGGAGACTGGGAGACTGAGAGACTGAGTGACTGAGTGACTGAGGGATTGAGGGATTGTAGGGGCTGAAAGGTTAAAGGGGGATTCACGAGTTTTATGCGGCAATCTATGGTTGTCAGTCCGGGATATGGCACGAAACATTGAGTAGAGAGTAGAGAGTAG
>NZ_JZRH01000055.1:0-80676 GCF_000963985.1 Pantoea sp. BL1
TAACTGACTGGCATTAGGCCCGCAGGCCCGCTTGATTAGGCTTCAACACCCAGATTTTCTTTGGTCCAGGCCGCAAATTCGGTGTAACCACCGATGTGCTGGTCATCAAGGAAAATCTGCGGCACGGTGGTCACCGGTTTGCCGGCACGTGCTTCCAGGTCGGCCTTGGTGATGCCGGTCGCCTGAATATCGACGTACTGATAGTTGAAATCATCGCGCTCGCTGGTCAGCTTGGTGGCTAACTCTTTCGCACGTACGCAGTATGGGCAGCTTGAACGGCCAAAAATCACTGCAATCATTGCTTCTCTCCTTCCGCTGCTGTTTTGTGACCAGTTTCACATTACAGCGTGAATAATGGCTAACATCATGCCCGCCCATCCTGCTTAAGCAAAGAAGAAAATGCCTGTTACTCTAATGACCGCAATCTATGTCCATCATACTTCACTCTGCAGATGCGTTTGGCTCCAGTTAAGCGGCTGGTGATAGCCACGCCTTGCTGCAGAGCGAATTATTCGGGTCTAAAATGCGACTGACCTATTGAGCAACTGAGGAAATCACCCATGCGTAATCTGGCCACGTTGCCTAAACCGGTTTTGTTGCTGGAAGTGCTTGCGTACTCGCGGTGACGGGGGCGCTGTTGCTGGTCAACGACTGGATTAGCGCGCCGGATTTTATGGCGAAAAAGTCGCTGGCCACGCTGCTGTTTTTCCTTGGCATTGCGCTGATGTTGCCAGCCGCCTGGCTGATGATGTGGCGTACCGCGCAAGCGATGGCACCGCAGTTGTTCAATCACAACCACAAGAAGAAGTAACCGGAGAGGATTATGACGCCGACCATCGATTTACTGTGCAGCCACCGTTCCATTCGCGCCTTTACCGAGCAGGGCATTGATGATGCCCAGCGCAGCGCGATCATTGCTGCAGCACAAGCGGCCTCGACCTCCAGCTTTTTACAGTGCTCCTCAATTATTCGCATTACCGACCAGGAAAAGCGTCAACAGCTGGTGCAACTCACCGGCGGGCAACCGTGGGTGAGTGCCGCCGCTGAATTTTGGGTGTTTTGTGCCGACTTTAATCGTCATCAGCAGATCTGCCCGGATGCTCATCTTGGGCGCGCCGAACAGTTGCTGTTGGGCTGTGTGGATACGGCATTGATGGCACAAAACGCCATGGTCGCAGCGGAATCGCTGGGATTGGGTGGGGTGTTTATTGGTGGCATCCGTAATAGCATCGCGCAAGTCACAGATTTGCTGGAACTGCCGAAATTTGTGCTGCCACTGTTTGGTTTCTGCATCGGCCATCCCGCTTCTGCCCCAGACGTGAAACCCCGCATGCCAGCGGCGATGCTGGTGCATGAAAATCGTTATCAACCTGTCGATAAAAGCGTGCTGGCCCAGTACGATAACCAAATCACGGCTTATTACCAGCAGCGTGAAAGCAACCAGCGTTCGGAAACCTGGAGCGAACTGATTCAACGCCTGATCATCAAAGAAACGCGTCCGTTTATGCTGGATTATCTGCATCAACAGGGCTGGGCAACGCGCTAAGCACAAGGAACTCTGCAATGAAGATGGCCATTCTCACGCGTGATGGAACGCTGTATTCGTGTAAGCGCCTGCGCGACGCCGCGGAAGAGCGTGGTCATCAGGTGCAGATGATCGATCCACTCTCCTGCTACATGAACATCAATTCCGATTCTCCCGCGGTGCATTATCGTGGCGAACCGCTGGGCCATTTTGATGCCGTTATCCCGCGCATTGGCACGGCGACTACCTTTTACGGCACGGCGGTGCTGCGCCAGTTCGAGATGTTGGGCAGCTATCCGCTGAATGAATCGGTGGCCATCACCCGGGCGCGTGACAAATTGCGATCGTTGCAGCTGCTGGCGCGTGAAGGCATTGATATGCCGATCACCGGGTTCGCCTCTTCGCCTGACGATACTCAGGATGTGATCGCCATGGTGGGGGGGGCGCCGCTGGTGGTGAAATTAGTGGAGGGCACGCAGGGGATTGGCGTGGTGCTGGCTGAAACGCGGCAGGCGGCGGAGAGCGTGATTGATGCATTTCGTGGCCTTAACGCCCACATTCTGGTGCAAGAGTTTATCAAAGAGGCACAGGGGCGAGATATTCGCTGCCTGGTGATTGGCAATGAAGTGGTGGCGTCGATTGAGCGTGAAGCGAAAGAGGGGGATTTCCGCTCGAATCTTCATCGTGGCGGTAAAGCGCACGCGGTGACCATCACCGAAAAAGAGCGCGAAATCGCCGTGAAAGCCGCGTCCACGCTCGGGCTGGAAATCGCAGGGGTGGATATTTTACGCGCCAATCGCGGCCCGCTGGTGATGGAGGTGAATGCTTCGCCAGGGCTTGAGGGCATTGAAGGCACCACCGGCCTCGACATCGCTTCAATGATGATTCACTGGGTAGAAGCGCATGCCTGCCCCGGCTATCGTCTTAAAACCGGGGGCTAGGCGCGCTTTTACGTGGTTTTCGTGGCATCAGAGGGACTTTTTCCGTAAGCTAAGGCGCTTATTTCTTCACCCCACAGGACATAACGATGGATTCACTGGTCGTTCCTGACATCGACATCCTGCGTCGCTGGCTGGATCAACAAAATATCACCTGGTTCGAATGCGATGCCTGCCAGGCACTGCACCTGCCGCACATGCAGAATTTTGACGGGGTGTTTGATGCAAAAATCGACCTGGTGGACAACGTCATCCTTTTCTCGGCCCTCGCGGAAGTGAAACCCACAGCACTTATTCCTTTGGTCGGCGATTTATCGCAGATCAATGCCAGTTCGCTTACGGTGAAGGCCTTTATCGATATTCAGGATGACAATCTGCCCAAGCTGATTGTCTGCCAGTCGATCAGTACCACTGCCGGATTAACCTTTGGTCAGTTCTCGCACTTTATGAAGCAAAGTGAAGAGGGCGTTTCCATGGTGATCATGGAAGCCTTTGCCAATAATTTGCTGATGATGGGCGAAGAAGAGGAGCGACAACCCAGCTCCAGCAGCCACGCGATGCTGCACTGAGTTCCCCGCCTCGCTAACTGCCGCTTTTTGCGGCAGTTTTCATTTTAGCCCTACCACTTTTTATTCTGCATTTTGCCCTTTATTGCCAGATATTAGTCGTGCTTTATGCCGCTAGTGCCAAACCCCATAGCAGAAACATGCATAAAATATCGCAAAAAGGCGTTTTTTACGCTGAGATCTGGCACGCGTGAAGCAGGGGGGCTATTCTTGCGGGGCTGCTTGAGACATGCAACCTCAGCACAACTATAGGTTTTTGCTATTAAACTCCCGCTGAATATTGATTCATTGTGTGTCTGTGATTAAACAGAAAAAACGCAACGTCAGGATCGCGTGTATGCAGCGTTGTGATGACCCCCTCAGGAGGAAGTAAAACATGATCAACCAACGTAAAAAATGGTTGCCAGGTGTGGTTGCAGGTGTGCTGATGGCGACGGCCGTTAGTGCTCAGGCAGAGGATAAAACGCTGCACGTCTATAACTGGTCCGATTATATTTCGGCCGACACCGTGCCGAATTTTGAAAAGCAGACCGGCATCAAAGTGGTCTACGACGTCTTCGATTCCAACGAAGTGCTGGAAGGTAAACTGATGGCCGGTTCAACCGGTTACGACGTCGTCGTGCCTTCTTCCAGCTTCCTCGCACGTCAGCTGCAATCCGGTGTGTTCCAGGAGCTGGATAAGAGCAAACTGCCAAACTACAAAAACCTCGATCCTGATTTGATGGCGAAAGTCGCGCAGCACGATCCGGGTAACAAATATGCGATTCCGTATCTGTGGGGTACCACTGGCATCGGTTACAACGTTGATAAAGTGAAAGCCGCATTGGGCACTGATGCGCCCGTCAACAGCTGGGATTTGGTGCTGAAGCCAGAAAACCTGGAAAAACTGAAAAGCTGTGGTGTTTCCTTCCTCGATGCACCGGAAGAGATTTTCGCCACCGTACTGAATTATCTCGGCAAAGATCCGAACAGCTCTGACGCGAAAGATTACACCGGCGCCGCCACGGATCTGTTGCTGAAGCTGCGTCCTAATATCCGTTACTTCCATTCGTCTCAGTACATTAACGACCTGGCCAATGGCAACATCTGCGTGGCGATCGGCTGGTCGGGCGATATCCTGCAGGCGAAAGATCGTGCAGTCAAAGCCAACAACGGCGTGCACCTGGGTTACAGCGTGCCGAAAGAGGGGGCTCTGGCCTTCTTCGACATGATGGCGATTCCGAAAGACGCGAAAAACCTCGATGCAGCCTATCAGTGGCTGAACTACATCATGGATCCAAAAGTGATCGCGGATGTCTCTAACAAGATGAACTACGCCAACGGCAACAAGGCGTCACTGCCATTGATCAATGCGGATGTGCGCAACAATCCGGGCATCTTCCCAACGCCGGATGCGATGGCCAAGCTGTTTGTGCTCAAAGTCCAGGATCCGAAACTGGATCGTGCGCGCACCCGTGCATGGACTAAAGTAAAAAGTGGTAAGTAATTCGTTCTAAACGGATTCATGACCTGTAGACGACAACAGAGGCGCGGTGATGGCCTCTGTTGTGCCATTTTAGCGGCTAGCTGTGCCGCGCTACACCGCTTAGCGCCGGAGAAATGTTAGTGAACGACGCGATTCCCCGCCCCCCAAATAAAACGGCTAAGGCGTTAACGCCGCTGCTGGAAATTCGCAACCTGACCAAATCTTTTGACGGCCAGCACGCCGTGGATGATGTCAGCCTGACCATTTATAAAGGTGAGATATTTGCCCTGCTGGGTGCTTCCGGCTGCGGTAAATCGACATTACTGCGCATGCTGGCAGGCTTTGAGCCACCGACCAGCGGGCAGATTGTGCTGGATGGGCAAGACCTGTCGCACGTTCCGCCTTATCAGCGCCCGATTAATATGATGTTCCAGTCCTACGCGCTGTTCCCGCACATGACGGTGGAACAGAACATCGCCTTTGGACTGAAGCAGGATAAATTGCCGAAAGGCGAAATCAGCAGCCGCGTAGCAGAAATGCTGACGCTGGTGCACATGCAAGAGTTTGCGAAACGTAAGCCGCACCAGCTCTCTGGCGGCCAGCGCCAGCGTGTGGCGCTGGCGCGTAGCCTGGCGAAACGCCCCAAACTGCTGCTGCTGGATGAACCGATGGGCGCGCTGGATAAGAAACTGCGCGACCGCATGCAGCACGAAGTGGTGGATATTCTTGAACGCGTTGGCGCGACCTGCGTAATGGTCACGCACGACCAGGAAGAAGCGATGACTATGGCCGGTCGTATCGCGATCATGAACCGTGGCAAATTTGTGCAGATTGGTGAGCCGGAAGAGATCTACGAGCATCCTACCAGCCGTTACAGCGCCGAATTTATCGGTTCAGTTAACGTGTTTGATGGCCTGCTGCGTGAGCGCACGGAAGAGGGCGTGGTGATCGATGCGCCGGGCCTGGTGCATCCGCTTAAAGTGCAGACCGATGTCTCCATCATCGATAACGTGCCCGTGCATGTCGCTTTACGTCCGGAAAAAGTGATGCTGTGCGAAGAGGTGCCGGTGGATGGCTGCAACTTTGCCGTGGGTGAAGTGGTGCATATCGCTTATCTCGGCGACCTGTCGATTTATCACGTTCGCCTGCGTAGCGGTCAGATGATCAGCGCGCAGCTGCAGAATGCACATCGCTACCGTAAAGGTGCGCCAACATGGGGTGATGAAGTTCGCCTGTGCTGGGACGCCGACAGCTGTGTGGTTCTGACGGTTTAAGGAGGCGTAATGAGCCAGATTTCTCAACGCAGCGAGCCGGAAGTGGTGGGTACACCGCTGCAGCGCTGGGGCACGCGTATTAAAATGCTGCATGGTCGCAAGCTGGTGATCGCCTTGCCTTATCTTTGGCTGATCCTGCTGTTTCTGCTGCCGTTCCTGATCGTGCTGAAGATCAGTTTCGCCGATATTGCGCGTGCCATTCCGCCTTACACCGATCTGGTGACCTGGGCCGATGACCAACTCAATCTGGTGCTGAATCTCGGTAACTACATCACACTGACGGACGATCCACTGTATGCCGAAGCCTATCTGACTTCACTCAAGGTGGCGGCGATTTCTACCGTGATCTGTCTGCTGATCGGATACCCGCTGGCCTGGGCGGTGGCGCACAGTAAGCCTTCAATGCGCACTATTCTGCTGTTGCTGGTCATCTTGCCCTCCTGGACCTCATTCCTGGTGCGCGTGTACGCGTGGATGGGCTTACTGAACAACAACGGTATTCTTAACCGCTTCCTGATGTGGCTGGGGGTGATCGATCATCCACTGGTGATTCTTTACACCAATACCGCGGTGTATATCGGTATCGTTTACTGCTATCTGCCGTTTATGGTGTTGCCGATCTATACCGCGTTAACCCGTATCGACTACTCGCTGGTGGAAGCCTCGCTGGATCTGGGGGCGCGTCCGCTGAAAACCTTCTTCAGCGTGATTGTGCCGCTGACCAAAGGCGGCATTATCGCCGGTTCGATGCTGGTGTTTATCCCGGCAGTGGGTGAGTACGTGATCCCGGAACTGCTGGGAGGGCCGGACAGCATCATGATCGGCCGCATCCTGTGGCAGGAGTTCTTTAACAACCGTGACTGGCCGGTGGCTTCGGCGCTGGCGGTGATCATCCTGTTAATTTTGATTCTGCCGATCATCTGGTTCCACAAGCATCAAAATCGTGAGTTAGGAGAGAAGGAATGAATCAGTTACCAACCATTCGCTCTCCATGGCGTACGGCGATTTTGGCCGCATGCTTCCTGTTCCTGTACGCGCCGATGCTGCTGCTGGTGGTTTACTCCTTCAACAGCTCGCAGCTGGTGACTGTGTGGGAGAGCTTCTCGTTCCACTGGTACAAAGTGCTGTTCCAGGACGATGCGATGCTGGATGCCGTTGGCCTCAGCCTGACCATTGCGGCGCTCTCCGCTACCATGGCGGTGGTGTTGGGCACCATGGCGGCGGTAATCATCGTGCGTTTCGGCCGTTTCCGTGGGCATAGCGGTTTTGCGTTTATGCTCACCGCGCCGCTGGTGATGCCAGATGTGATCACCGGGCTGTCACTGCTGCTGCTGTTTGTGGCGATGGGCAATACCTTCGGCTGGCCGAGCGATCGTGGCATGCTCACCATCTGGCTGGCGCACGTCACCTTCTGTACTGCTTACGTGGCGGTGGTGATCAACTCCCGTCTGCGCGAGCTGGATCGTTCCATCGAAGAAGCGGCAATGGATCTCGGGGCGACGCCGCTGAAAGTGTTCTTCGTGATAACCGTGCCAATGATTGCTCCGGCAATTGTCACCGGTTGGCTGCTGGCCTTTACGCTGTCACTGGATGATCTGGTGATTGCCAGCTTCGTCACCGGGCCGGGCGCCACGACGCTACCGATGGCGATCTTTGCTACTGTGCGACGCGGCGTCAATCCAGAGATCAATGCGTTAGCCTCATTGATTCTGTTTGTCGTCGGCCTGGTCGGATTTATCGCCTGGCGCTTTATGGCGCACGAAGAAAAGCAACGTTTACGCGATATTCAGAAAGCCAGACGTGGCTGAAACCCGTAACATTTGCCAATATAATAACGGGCCGGTTTACCCTTCATACTTCACGTTGTAGGGGCGTTGGCTACGTGTGTTCATCCCAGTCACTTACTTAGGTAAGCTCCTGAGGATTCGCACACTTGCCGCCTTGCTAAAACGTGAATTATTTTGGGGTAAGACTTGCCCGTTTTTTTATGGTTACGGAGTCAAACCATGTCGGAAACCCTCAAAAACACGATGGCCAATTCAACGCCTGCACCGGTTATGGTCGCGGGGATCGCCATCATTGCCACACGCTGTCTCAGCGTGCTGATGCTGGCCAATGAGCTGGGTTACGACGAAATAGCCAACTTTGTCCACCGCAGTGCGCAGGCGTGGGATTCCACGCTGATTTTTATCGCCAGTCAGCTGATCTTTCTGTTTGAACTGCGCTGTGCTTTTACCCTGCTGCGTGGCAGCAATCGCGGACGCTGGGGTTATGTGGTGGCGCAAATTATTGTGCTCGGTTACATGCTCATGGCATCTGTCGGCTGGATCTACCCGGAAATTTTCAGTATTCCAGGTGAAACCAATGCGCAGATCATTCATCACACGTTGATGCAGAAAGTACCGGATGTGCTGGTGTTGCTGCTACTGTTTGTGCCGGCCAGCAGCCGCGCTTTTTTCCGCGCCCGGTGATACAATCTGCCCCCGTTTTTCTCCCGATTTTGATATACAGGCCTTTCCATGTATTGCGCGCTTTATAATGCCGGTCGCTGTCGTTCATGCCAGTGGCTGGAGAAACCCTATCCGCAGCAGCTCAGCGAGAAGCAGTCGCTGCTCGAGCAGTTGCTGTCGCAGACCGCGGTGGCAGAATATTTACCGCCGGTGACCTCGCCGCTGCAGGGTTTTCGTAATAAAGCCAAAATGGTGGTGAGCGGCAGCGTCGAACGGCCGATTTTCGGCATGATGGCGCGTGATGGCGAACCGGTGGATCTGTGTGATTGCCCACTCTATCCCGCCAGCTTTGCGCCGGTGTTTGATGTGCTAAAACCCTTTATTGCCCGCGCTGGATTGACACCCTATAACGTGGCGCGTCAACGCGGCGAACTGAAATTCCTGCTGCTTACCGAGAGTTCGCAAGGTGGGATGATGCTGCGGTTTGTGCTGCGATCCACCCGCAAGCTGGAGCAGTTGCGCGCGGCTTTACCCTGGTTGCAGCAGCAGTTGCCGCAGTTGAAAGTGATTTCCGCCAATATCCAGCCAGTACATATGGCGATTTTGGAAGGGGAAGAAGAGATTGCTTTGACGCCCGATCAGGCACTGGCAGAATGTTTCAATCAGGTCCCGCTGTATATTCGTCCGCAGAGTTTCTTTCAGACCAACCCGCAGGTCGCAGCAGATTTGTATGCCACGGCGCGTGATTGGGTCGCAGAGTTGCCGGTGACCAGTATGTGGGATCTGTTCTGCGGCGTGGGCGGTTTCGGTTTGCACTGTGCCACGCCCGAGATGCAGCTGACCGGTATTGAAATCAATGCGGAAGCCATTGCCTGTGCGCAGCAATCGGCTGAGCAGTTGGGGCTCGATAAAGTGAGTTTCGCCGCGCTGGATTCCACCCGGTTCGCGACATCGCATGAACAGGTGCCACAGCTGGTGCTGGTTAATCCGCCGCGTCGCGGTATTGGGGCTGAGCTGAGTGCTTATCTCAGTGAAATGGCGCCAGACTACATTCTCTATTCAAGCTGCAATCCCACTACGATGGCGCAGGATATTGCACGCCTGGAAGACTACGCGGTGAGCCGCGTCCAGCTGTTTGATATGTTTCCACACACGGCACACTTTGAAGTGCTAACGCTGCTGATTAAGAAGGGTGGAGCCACGTAGCCACCGCCTGAACGGAGGACGTGCAGAACCTGTCAGGTGGCACGCCACACGGCTCCATAATGCTTATTCCGGGAACCACTTCTGGTTGATTTGCTGCCAGGTGCCATCGGCTTTCAGCGCCACCAGTGCGTCATTCATCTCTTTCAACAAAGCTGCATTGCCTTTACGCACCGCAATGCCTAAGCCAGTGCCAAAGTATTCGGTATCAGTGATATGTTCACCCACCGGGCTGAGATCGTCGTTGGCTTTCAGCCACTGATTGACCACCGCGCTATCACCAAACACGCCGTTCAGACGACCATTTTTCAGGTCGAGAATCGCGTTCTGATAACTGTCGTAGGACACGGCAATCACTTCTGGATGTTTCTCCAGCAGGTATTTCTGGTGCGTGGTGCCGTTTTCTACCCCTACACGCTTACCTTTCAACTGGCTAAAGTCGGTGAACTGTCCCTTTTGGGCAATCACAATCGCGGAGTTGGCGTAGTAAGGCTGAGTGAAATCGACCTGTTTGCTGCGCTCTGCCGTGATGTCCATGCCTGAGATGACCGCATCATAACGACGGAATTTCAGCGAAGGGATCAAACTGTCAAACGCGTTATTGGTAAAGGTGCAATCCGCTTTCATTTGCTGACATAAGGCTTTTGCCAGATCGATATCGAAGCCGACAATTTGGTTGTCGTGATCGAGGGATTCAAACGGGGGATAGGTCGCAGAAGAGGCGAAACGAATTTTCTCCGCCGCATAAGCATTCATTGCCAGTGTTGCCAGCGCCGCAGCAACAATCCATTTTTTCATTATGTGACTCCTGTAAACCATGCCAGAGATAGAACGGATTACACGATGCCAGCAAATGAATTTATATGCAAATAATATGATTAAAATATTACATGTGTTGTTGGGGGTGTAGCAGCGCGAGTTATGACGCGTTTGTCCGCAACTCTTCCATCTCAGACAAACGCGACAAATCGCGCCACGACAGCAATCAATTGCGGTGTTCGAATGCCAGTGCGCGCTTTTCGATTAAACGCATCATCAGCGTGAGCAAACCGTTGACCACCAAATAGATCAGCCCGGCAGCGGCATACACCGTGATGTCATAGGTGCGCCCATACAGCAACTGACCGTGTCCCATCACTTCCATCAACGTAATGGTGTACGCCAGTGAGGTACTTTTAAACACCAGCACCACTTCGTTTGAGTAAGAAGATAGAGCACGTTTAAACGCATACGGCAGCAGGATACGCAGCGTGTCTTTACGGTTCATCCCCAGCGCAGCGCAGGATTGCCACTGCCCGGAGGGGATAGCGCGAACTGCACCGTAGAACAGCTGGGTGGTATAGGCTGCACTGTTGAGCGACAGCGCAATCAACGCGCAAAGCCAGGGCTGTGATAGCAGATGCCATAACCACGGCACGTTCTGAATGCTGGGAAACTGGCCGGGGCCATAATAAATGAGGAAGATTTGCACCAGCAGTGGGGTGCCGGTAAATACCGTGATGTAGCCTTTTACCAGCCAGTTCAGCACCGGGACTTTCAGTGAAAGCACGATGGTGCACAGCAGCGACAGCAGCAGCGCGGCAATCAGTGATGCCACCGTCAGGGTCAGACTGGTATGCAACCCTTTCAGGAGCTCGGGTAAGTAATCCAGCATGCGTCAGGCTCCCCGTTCAAAACGCGTGGTGCGCGATTCAATACGGCGCAGTATCGCCTGACTGAACAGCGTAATAATCAGGTAGACGGCCGCAGCCACCAGATACCAGGTAAAGGGTTCTTGTGTGCGCGTGGCAATGCTTTTGGTTTGCAGCATGATGTCATTCACGCTAATCAGCGACACCAACGCAGTATCTTTCAGTAACACCAACCACTGATTGCCAAGACCCGGCAGCGCATGACGCCACATTTGCGGCATGATCAGGCGGAAAAAAATCGCCGACTTCTTCATACCCAACGCCTGGCCGGATTCCCATTGGCCCACAGGCACGGCTTTCAGTGCGCCGCGCAACGTTTGGGAGGCATAGGCAGAATAAAGCATCGCGAGGGCAATCACACCGCACAGGAAGGGGCTGACGTCGAAGTTTTCAATCTGTACCTGCACGGGAATGCTGAACAAGCCCAGATTGATATGGAAGCCATCGGATAAGGTCAGTAGCAGTTGTGAGGCACCAAAGTAGACAAACAGCACCACCAGAATTTCCGGCAGACCACGGATCAGCGTCACCAGCGCGGTACCGATCCACGCCAGCGGTTTCCAGCGGACGGTTTCCCAGCCAGCAAAAATCATCGCCAGCACAAGGCCGGCGATCAGTGCACAAACAGCAAGGCCGACAGTCATGCCGGCGGCGCTTGCGAGTGGAATCATTTCATTCATCAGGGATTACTGCTGGAACCATTTGTTGTAGATGGTTTTGTAGGTGCCGTCAGCTTTGATCTTTTCCAGGGCGGTGTTGAATTTGCCCTGCAGCTCGGTGTTGCCCTGACGGACGGCGATACCCAGACCGGTACCGAAGTAATCTTTATCGGTCACTTTCTCACCCAGTGGTGCGAGGTTGGCATTCTGTTTCAGCCATTCGTTCACCACGGCGGTGTCACCAAATACCGCATCAATACGACCATTTTTCAGGTCCAGAACCGCGTTCTGGTAGCTGTCGTAAGGCACAACGGTGATGTCGCTGTGTTTATCAGACAGATATTTCTGGTGCGTGGTGCCGTTCTGAACGCCAACGCGTTTACCTTTCAGCGCATCAACGTTCGCCAGCTTGCCTTTCTGGGCAATAAAGATCGCGGAATTATCGTAGTAAGGCTTGGAGAACAGCACCTGCTTTTCACGCTCTGGGGTGATATCCATACCCGCCATTACGGCGTCAAAACGACGGAATTTCAGGCTGGGGATCAGGCTGTCAAACGCCTGATTAGTGAAAGTACAGGTCGCATCAATCTCTTTACACAGCGCATTGGCCAGATCGACATCGAAGCCCTGAATCTTGTTGTCAGAGTCGACAAATTCAAACGGAGGATATGAAGCTTCGGTGGCAAAACGCAGGGTTTGCGCAGCAGAAGCGCTGAGGCTCAGACCGGCAAGCAGTGCAGCAAGTACGACTTTTTTCATTAGATGCATCCTGACTTAGTGCGAAAGATAATGTGCAAACGCTTCGGTTTGCGGCTGTGTAAAGTGGCTGGCATCGCCTTGCTCAACGATATGGCCGTTCTCCATGTACACCACGCGGCTGGCGGTTTTACGCGCCACTTCGACTTCGTGGGTCACAATCACCTGAGTGATCTGCGTCTGTGCCAGCTCACGAATGATGCTGACGATCTGCGCGGTGATTTCAGGGTCGAGGGCTGCGGTGGGTTCGTCAAACAACAGCACCTGCGGCTCCATCATCAACGCTCGGGCAATCGCCACACGCTGTTGCTGGCCACCGGAAAGATGCAAGGGAAAACGATCGGCAAAAGGGGTCAGACGCAGACGTTCCAGCAGTTTATCAGCGCGCGCGCGCGCGGCTTCTTTGCTGAGACCGAGCACGCGACACGGTGCTTCAATCAGATTCTGCACCACGCTGAGGTGCGGCCACAGATTGTATTGCTGGAACACCATGCCCACGTTTTGGCGCAGTTCACGAATAGCGCTGTCTGACGGCGCTTTGCTGAAGTCGAAGTGATTCCCGGCAATCTGCAGGCTGCCGGAACGCGGCTGCTCCAGCAGATTGAGGACGCGCAGGAGCG
The DNA here is from genome assembly GCF_000963985.1 of Pantoea sp. BL1. Lineage (NCBI taxonomy): Bacteria > Pseudomonadati > Pseudomonadota > Gammaproteobacteria > Enterobacterales > Erwiniaceae > Pantoea > Pantoea sp. BL1. The sequence continues at coordinate 13,148 of NZ_JZRH01000055.1, forward strand.
AACTTTTACCCGCGCCACTCGGCCCAAGCAACACCAGCGTCTCTCCCTGCGGGCAAGCCAGGTTGATATCGAACAGTGCCTGATGGGCACCGTAAAAACAGTTTATGGCGTTTAGTTGAATACTCATGCGCAAAAAATGAATAGTAATTAGTGCCGCGGATCTTAACGTCACCAGAATAGTTATGCAATTGTGGTGGGTTAAAATTTATTAAACAGCAGTGAAGTCCCCAAAGCGTAGCACAATATCGCGCCGGTCAACGCTGGGAAGGGCTCGCTGGCTGCAATTTATTGATGAAAAATTAACAAAAAACGCCGCAAAGATGCGGCGCGCTTATGTTTAGAACTGAGTGCGGTAAAATTAAACAGCTATTTCTTCTCTTCCAGCAGTTGGCTGAGCGACCCGCCACCTGCGCGCGGCCAGTCACCGACGTAGCGAATATCATCCACAGCCCAGCAGGTGCCTTCATGAATCATCAATACCTCGTCATGCCAGCTTTTACCCTCGCGACTCAAATCGACGCGCAGTGGAATATTACGTGCATCGCGATTAGGAATGGTTGAGGCGCTGGCAACTTCCGCCGACGTTGGACCCTGCGCGAGGCTGGAGAACAAATCGCCCTGGCTCCACGAGGCAGGTTTGCTGCTCTGCGTGCTGGCGCTCAGCAGTTTTTGATACAGGTGATCGCTCAGGTAAGGGCGATATTTTGCCAGCGTGGTGCTATCGGGCAGACCCTGGCCGGGCTGGCTGATGCGTAAATCGTAAAACTGCTGCGCGACGCTATCTGGGCCACCGTCGACACAGCTGGCAGTGCGCGGTCCGTTATCTTTGATCACCGGTTCGACGGTGGTACAGGCACTGAGCAGTAACGCAGCGGGAACAAGCAGCGCAAAGGCATTGTTTCTCATCTCGATTTCCTTATTGTTCACTGGCAAAGCGTCATTTTTAGCATAGAGTATAGTCTCGCTTTTACGCCGTACGAGCTGTTCACCTCAGGAGAGAAAAATGAAATTTTCCACCACGCCCACGTTAGAAGGGCACAGCATCAGTGAATATTGCGGTGTGGTTACCGGTGAAGCGATTCTCGGGGCCAATATTTTCCGCGACTTCTTTGCCGGGATTCGCGATATCGTCGGTGGTCGTTCCGGAGCTTATGAAAAAGAGCTGCGCAAAGCGCGGCAGATTGCATTTGAAGAGCTGGAAGAGCAAGCAAAGGCGCTGGGTGCGAATGCGGTCGTGGGCATTGATATCGATTATGAAACCGTGGGCAAAGACAGTAGCATGCTGATGGTCAGCGTGACCGGAACGGCTGTGATCATTCGCTGATGCGGGTCGTTGTCGCTATGATGATGGCGCTGCTGCTCAGCGCCTGCCACTCCTCGCTGGAATCAAGACAAGGTTATTGGGTCGATACCGCGCATCCGGCACAGGGCGCGCGGCCTCGTATCAAAGTGGTGGTGATTCACTATACCGCCGAAGATCTGCCTTCCTCACTGGCCACGCTGACCGATCGTGAAGTCAGCGCACACTATCTCATTCCACAGCAGCCCGCGCAGAAACGGGGTAAGGGTGTGATCTGGCAACTGGTGCCGGAGCCTGAGCTGGCGTGGCATGCCGGGCCGAGTTTCTGGCGCGGTGCGACCCGCATCAATGACACGTCGATTGGTATCGAGATCGTCAATCGTGGTTATACGCGGACACTAACTGGCGTGGAGTGGCAGCCGTTTACGCCAGCGCAAATCAGCGTGCTGGTGGCGCTGGTGAAAGATATCACGCAGCGCTATGCCATTACGCCAGAGAATCTGGTGGGGCACAGCGATATCGCGCCGCAGCGGAAGCAGGATCCTGGCCCGCTGTTCCCCTGGCAGCAGTTGGCGGAGCAGGGGCTGGGCGCATGGCCCGATCGTGACACGGTACAGCGTTATTTGAACGGGCACGCGGCGGGTGCGCCCATCGATCAGGCCGAGCTGCTGGATGCGCTGCAGCGCTATGGTTATGACGTCAATTCTGCGAATACCCCGCAAATGCAGCGTAAGCTTATCGCGGCGTTTCAGATGCACTTCCGTGCGCGGGATTATCGAGGCATCGCCGATGCAGAAACGCTGGCGATAGCCCGGGCGTTACTGGCGAAATACGGCGCAGCGCAGTGATGAAACGGTATATGACATCGCCGATGCAGAAACGCTGGCGATAGCACAGGCGTGACTGGCGAAGAACGGTACGGCACGGTGATGTAAAGATGAAGTAGGGGGCTCGCCAGGGTGAACTTGTGGACGGCCCGAAGACCGTCCCTGCAAGACAACCTGAGCTTTGTTACGCTAAAAACGCCTGCCAGTGTGCAACCAGACGTTGTAAATCCTGACGGCTGACATCGAGGTGGGTGGCAATGCGCGTGACCGGACCCACGCTCATCAGCACATCGCCGGAGTGCATCCAGCTTTTGAGCGCGTCAACCTGATCCGCCGGTACTTTCACAAACAGCATGTTGGTGTGCTGATTCAGTACCTCTACGCCAATCGCGCTAAGCTGCTCCGCCAGCCAGGCGGCATTGTCATGATCTTCTTTCAGGCGCGCCACATTGTGCTTCAGTGCGTACAGACCTGCCGCGGCCAGGATGCCTGCCTGACGCATGCCGCCACCGGTCATTTTACGCCAGCGACGTGCTTGCTCAATGTAGGCTTCATCACCGCACAGCAGTGAACCGACCGGCGTGCCCAGCCCTTTGGACAGGCAGATGGTCAGCGTATCGCAATAGCGCGCGATATCTTTCAGCTCAACATTTTGCGCCACCACGGCATTGAAAATGCGGGCGCCATCAATGTGCAGCGCCAGTTTGTGCTCACGCGTCAGCTTCCACGCTTGCTCCAGATAGCTCTGCGACAGCACTTTGCCGTGATGGGTGTTTTCCAGACTTAGCAGGCGCGTGCGCGCAAAATGGATGTCATCCGGTTTGATGGCGGCAACAATATCCGCCAGCGGCAGCGATCCATCTTCGGCATGAGAAATAGGCTGAGGCTGAATGCTGCCCAGCACCGCCGCGCCACCCGCTTCGTATTTGTAGTTATGTGCCTGCTGGCCGACGATATATTCATCGCCGCGCTGGCAGTGACAGAGCAGTGCCACCAGGTTGGCCTGGGTCCCGGTAGGGAAGAACAGCGCAGCGGCTTTGCCACTCAGGCGTGCGGCCTCGCGTTCCAGCGCATTGACGGTGGGATCGTCGCGATAGACATCATCGCCAGTTTCGGCGGCCATCATCGCATCCAGCATGGCGGCACTTGGGCGGGTTACGGTATCACTGCGTAAATCGATCACATCGCTCTCCTGAAACAAAAAAGCGGGCTGAGCGCCCGCGTTGTGAGTTATCTGGCCTGGTTATCCGTTTTACCTCAGCCAGTTAGTTTTCGCCAGTTCAACGATCTCATCGCCACGTCCATTCAGAATCGCGCGCAGCATATACAGGCTGAACCCTTTGGCCTGCTCAGCTTTGATCTGCGGTGGCATCGAGAGCTCTTCCTTAGCGGTAATCGCATCGATTAGCACCGGACCATCATGTGCGAATGCCTGTTCCAGCGCGCTGTTAAGTTCAGAGGCTTTCTCGACGCGAATGCCTTTAATGCCACAGGCGGTGGCAATCGCGGCAAAATCGGGGTTTTCCAGATCGGTGCCATCGGTGAGGTAGCCGCCCGCTTTCATCTCCATTGCCACAAAGCCCAGCACGCTGTTGTTGAAAATCACCAGCTTTACCGGCAGCTTTAACTGGGCGACGGAAATAAAATCGCCCATCAGCATACTGAAGCCACCATCCCCACACAGCGCCACGACCTGCCGTTGCTTATCGATGGCCTGAGCGCCGAGCGCCTGTGGCATCGCGTTGGCCATCGAACCGTGGTTGAACGATCCCAGCAGGCGGCGCTTGCCGTTCATTTTCAGATAGCGCGCAGCCCACACCGTAGGCGTGCCCACATCACAAGTGAAAATCGCATCCTCGGCCGCGTAATGGCTGATTTGTTGCGCCAGATATTGCGGATGAATCGCTTGTTTATCATTGGCGGTGGCCAGGTCGTCCAGGCCTTTTCGCGCCTCTGCATAGTGTTCCAGCGCGCTGTCGAGATGGTGCCGGTCACTTTTGCTGACGAGTTGAGGTTGCAGCGCCTGCAGTGTGGCTTTGATATCGCCAATCAGCGCCATGTTGACATGGCTATGCGCACCGAGGCTGGCGGGATTGATATCAATCTGGATGATATGGGCATCAGCCGGATAAAACGGCCGATAAGGGAACTGTGTACCCAGTAGCACCAGCGTGTCGGCGTTCATCATGGCGTGATAACCGGATGAAAAGCCGATCAAGCCGGTCATGCCGACGTCGTAAGGATTATCGTACTCAATGTGCTCTTTGCCGCGCATGGCGTGCACCACGGGCGCTTTCAGTGTTTCTGCCAGCTGCACCACTTCAGCGTGCGCGCCAGCACAGCCGCTGCCGCACATCAGCGTAATATTTTTGGCATGGTTGAGCGTGTCGGCCAGCCGGGCAATTTCACTGGCGTTAGGCACAACATGGGGTAATTGTGGCGGATACCACTCGCTACGCGCCCCTTCCGGCGCCGGTTTCAGGGCAATATCGCCCGGAAGCACGATGACCGATACACCACGATTGAGAATCGCTTTGCGCATGGCGATGCCGAGAACCTGCGGCAGTTGCTCAGGGTTGGACACCAGTTCGCAATAGTGACTGCATTCGCGGAAAAGCTCTTCCGGATGCGTTTCCTGGAAGTAACCGCTGCCGATTTCACTCGAGGGGATATGAGCCGCAATCGCCAGCACTGGCACATGGTTGCGGTGGCAGTCAAACAACCCGTTAATCAGATGCAGGTTGCCTGGGCCGCAGGAACCGGCGCATACCGCCAGTTCACCGCTGATTTGCGCTTCAGCGCCTGCCGCAAAGGCCGCCACCTCTTCATGGCGAGTGGGCATCCATTCAATGGTGCCCATGCGATTCAGGCTGTCATTGAGTCCATTAAGAGAATCGCCCGTGACACCCCAAATGCGTTTCACACCGGCGCTTTCCAGGGTTTTGGCCAGCAGTGCCGCCACAGTTTGCTTCATCGTTTGCTCCTTTCTGGTGTTTTGCCATCCGTCCCGATGGCGGAAACCTGTCAGTCAGAAAGCGTAGACGAAGGAAGGCGCGCGCAGCCGTGAAAAAATGCGCTCGGTGCTCAGGCGGAAAACAGCGCGATAAGAATCGGGGCCAGTAAACTCATGATAAAACCGTGCACGATCGCGGCCGGGACAATTTCCATGCCGCCGGTGCGTTGCAGAATCGGCAGGGTGAAATCCATTGAGGTGGCGCCACTCAAACCCAGCGTCATACTGCGCTGACGGCTGATCAACAGCGGGATCAGCATAATGGTGATCAGTTCACGCAGCAGATCGTTAAAGAAAGCAGCACTGCCAATCACCGGCCCAAACGATTCCGTCATGAGAATGCCGGAAAGCGAGTACCAGCCGAAGCCGCTGGCAAGCGCCAGGCCGGTTTTGATTGGCAAATCGAGCCATAATGCGGCTAGCATCCCACCAATTAAGGCGCTGCACAGCGATACCGCCGCCACCAGCATGCCGCGACGATTGAGCGTGATTTGACGCAAGGTCATGCCGCTGCTGCGCAGTTGAATGCCGACCAGGAACAACATCAGCATCAGGGCATATTCACTGATGGTTGATGCGTGGCGCAGAATTGACCATTGGCTTAATCCCAACAGGAATCCGCCCAGTACCGAGCCGCACAGCTTGAGGGATTCCAGCGCCATGTGCAGACGGGAAGGCAGGGCTTGCTGTTTGTGCGGGTGATGCCACGGCACGCGCTTCTCCAATAGCCAGAAAGCCATCAAGGAACAAGCGAGAATGCACAGCATACTGATCAAGGCGGTGTGAAAAATGGTAAGCAGATTACTGCTGAGGTTATCGAGGAAAGCGAGGCTGGTGCCCATAAAAAACAGGATGATGTACACCAGAGCGCTCAACAGGCGAGCGACGCCACGCAGCAGATTGGCACGGGTCACATGCAGTAAATAGCCAGCAATCAGTGGCAACAGAATGATGATTAAGCCATACATAGAGCGTTTCCATCCGTGGGAGAGGGCCGCAAGCTAGCGGAAAAGAGTTGAAGTGTAAACCTTTTACCCATGCATTAACTTGACCAACTTAACGAGGCGAACCATGCTCAGGCAAAGCACTTAAGGGATGGCATGATGTTTCTGGAACATATCGATATTCGCGGTTTTCGTGGCATCAATCGGCTGTCGTTGCCACTCACTGATACCAATCTGCTGATTGGTGAAAATGCCTGGGGTAAATCCAGCCTGCTGGATGCGCTGACACTATTACTGGCGCCTGCGGCTGAACCATATCAATTTACCGAGCATGATTTTCACTTCCCACCGGGCGATCTGGAAGCCCGTCTGCGTCAGCTGCAACTGGTGTTTCGCTTTCGTGCACAAGCGAGCGATGACGAAGCGGTGTTCCAGCCTTTCTGGCAGCGTGATGAAAACGGGCGTTTTATCCGCTTCAGCACCCGTGCGCGCCGCAATGAGCATGGCGTGAAAACCACCTGGCGCTTCATCGACCAAAATGGCGATGTGCTGGCGATGAAAGGCACTGAGGCGGCGCTGGCGCATCTGCGTGCCTTCTATCCAGTGCTCAGACTGCGCGATGCGCGCTTTGGCCGCCGTGGACGACACAGCAGCACCGATGCGGATCGCCGTGCCACGACGCTGAGTGAATTGTCACAGGAAGTTGAGAAATTAACCCGGGATTTGGTCGTGCAGCCACAGAATTTAAGTGACGATTTACTGCGTCAGGGCTTGCACACCATGCAGCAATTGCTGGAGCACTACTTTCTTGTGCAGCAACCGGGGGTCAGCGCGGCGCGTGTCGCACCTGAATTGCGCGACGGTTCGCAAGGCTGGCGCTCACTCGACAAGCTTAACCACCTGATTGCCGGAACGGAATCACGCAGTCGCCAGGTCATTTTATTGCGCATGTTCTCTTTACTGATTCAGGCGCACGGCAATGAAGCGCTGCCGCCTGGCGCTCACCCATTGCTGCTTGTGGAGGATCCGGAAACGCGATTGCATCCGATTATGCTGTCAGTGGCGTGGAACCTGCTGGATTTAATGCCGCTGCAAAAAATCACCACCACCAATTCGGGGGAGCTGTTATCTCAGGTGCCGTTGGAGAATATTTGTCGCCTGGTGCGTGAACCTACACGCGTTGCGGCATGGCGGATTGGTCCTGAAGGATTGAGCGCAGAGGAGAGCCGCCGTATTGGATTTCATATCCGTCTGAATCGCCCCTCGGCACTCTTTGCCCGCTGCTGGTTGCTGGTGGAGGGAGAAACGGAAGTGTGGATCATCAATGAACTGGCACGGCAGCGCGGCTACCATTTTGCGGCCGAAGGGGTCAAAGTCATCGAATTTGCGCAGTCTGGTCTTAAGCCGCTGTTGAAGTTTGCCAGACGCATGGGCATCGCCTGGCATGTGTTAACGGATGGCGATGAAGCGGGCAATAAGTATGCAGCCAGCGCCCGGAGCCAACTGCAGGAGCATGAACGGCAAGACGATCATCTGACGCAGTTCCCGGCCCCGGATATAGAACATTTTCTCTATAAGCAGGGGTTCAGCGATGTTTATCACGACATGGCGCACCTGCCGTTAAACGTGCCGATGAATGCGCGGCGTATTATTACCAAAGCGATTCATCACAGCTCGAAACCCGAGCTGGCGATTGCGGTAGCCATGGCGGCGGCAGAGCGTGGGCCGCAGGCGATTCCCGCCTTGCTGGATCAGTTGTTTGCTCGCGTGATGTGGTTAGCACGCGGACGGGCGGATTGAGGTGCGGGAAAATTCGCAAAAGAAAAATGCCAGCGTCTGCGGCTGGCATTTTTTTTCGGGAGTGGTCAGAATGAATGAAGAGGCGCGCGTCAGGCGACTTGCGTGACTTCACAGGGCACAATCAAGCTGGCGTGATTGCCTTTTGGCCCTTCATGGACATCGAACTGAACCTGCTGGCCGGCCTTCAGCGTTCTGTATCCCTCCATCTGAATCGTGGAGTAGTGTGCGAAGATATCGTCGCCGCCGCCAATCGGACAGATAAAGCCGAAGCCCTTGGCGTTGTTGAACCATTTAACAGTACCCGTCTCCATGCTTTTACTTCCCTCGCAAGACATTTTGAACAGTAGGTGAGGTCATTGAAGCTGTGAGTCGAGTTTGTTTAAAACTCAATCAGCTTGTGTAAGTAGAATGTAGAGAAACGGTCCTTATCGTCAAGCAAACGGCCCTGGCGCACGGGGAGAAATTCATCAAAATTTGAGGCAGTTAACGCTATTGCAAATTTTGTGATACAGGTCGCGCATGGGCTTTTAGGACCGTTTTTTCTTAAGGGAAAGGTGGCTTGACAGACATGTTAAACTTAGGAATGGGCGCAGAAATGCGCGCAATCGTAACGCAGAATTTCGACGGAACATTATGGCAAACACAAACGACTGGCTTAATTTTGAACATTTAGCCGAAGATAAAGTACGCGAAGGGTTAAAGCCGCCTTCGATGTATAAAGTCATTCTGAATAATGACGATTATACACCTATGGAATTTGTTATTGACGTTCTGCAAAAGTTCTTTTCTTATGATGTTGAACGTGCAACGCAACTGATGTTGAAAGTTCACTACCACGGAAAGGCGATTTGTGGTGTATTCACTGCAGAAGTGGCGGAAACCAAAGTCGCCCAGGTGAACAATTACGCACGAGAGAATGAACATCCGTTGCTGTGTACGCTGGAAAAAGCCTGAGCCCGTCTCCATATAGGGGAAAGGTCGTCAGAGCGATAATTGGGGGAGGTGCCAAATGCTCAATCAAGAACTGGAACTCAGTTTAAACATGGCTTTCGCCAGAGCGCGCGAGCACCGTCATGAATTTATGACCGTCGAGCATCTGTTGCTGGCATTGCTCAGTAACCCGTCGGCCAGAGAGGCACTGGAAGCCTGTACGGTGGATATCGTGGCTCTGCGACAGGAACTCGAAGCCTTCATCGAACAAACCACACCGGTGCTGCCAGCCAGTGAAGAGGAGCGCGATACACAACCGACGCTCAGCTTCCAGCGCGTGTTGCAACGTGCGGTATTCCATGTCCAGTCATCCGGTCGCAGCGAAGTTGCAGGCGCGAACGTGCTGGTCGCCATTTTCAGCGAGCAGGAGTCACAAGCGGCTTACCTGCTGCGCAAACACGAAGTCAGCCGCCTCGATGTGGTGAACTTCATCTCCCATGGTACGCGTAAAGATGAGCCGGGCCAGCCGCAAAATAATGCGGAGAATCCGGTTAACGAAGAGCAAGCAGGCGGGGAGGAACGTATGGAAAACTTCACCACCAATCTTAATCAGCTTGCTCGTGTCGGCGGAATCGATCCGCTGATCGGCCGCGATAAAGAGCTGGAGCGTGCCATTCAGGTATTGTGCCGTCGACGTAAGAATAACCCGCTGCTGGTGGGTGAATCTGGCGTGGGTAAAACCGCCATTGCGGAAGGGCTGGCCTGGCGCATTGTGAAGGGCGATGTTCCGGAAGTGATGAAAGATTGCACCATCTACTCACTGGATATCGGTTCGCTGCTTGCGGGTACCAAGTACCGTGGTGATTTTGAAAAACGTTTCAAAGCGCTGCTAAAACAGCTGGAACAAGACACCAGTAGCATCCTGTTTATTGATGAAATTCACACCATTATCGGTGCGGGTGCCGCTTCCGGTGGCCAGGTGGATGCCGCTAACCTGATCAAACCGTTGCTCTCCAGCGGGAAAATCCGCGTGATGGGTTCAACCACCTATCAGGAGTTCAGCAACATCTTTGAGAAGGACCGTGCGCTGGCGCGTCGTTTCCAGAAGATCGACATTACCGAACCTTCTGTCGAAGAAACCGTGCAGATTCTTAACGGCCTGAAACCGAAGTATGAAGCTCACCATGATGTGCGTTATACCGCGAAGGCGGTGCGCGCAGCCGTGGAACTGGCGGTGAAATACATCAACGATCGTCATTTGCCGGATAAGGCGATTGACGTGATCGATGAAGCCGGTGCGCGTGCGCGCCTGGTGCCGGTGAGTAAGCGTAAGAAAACGGTCAATGTGTCTGATATTGAATCTGTGGTGGCACGTATTGCGCGTATCCCAGAGCAAAGTGTGTCAGCCACCGATCGCGACACGCTGAAAAATCTCGGCGATCGTCTGAAAATGCTGGTGTTTGGCCAGGATAACGCGATTGAAGCACTGACTGAAGCCATCAAGATGAGCCGTGCCGGTCTCGGTCAGGATCGTAAACCGGTGGGGTCATTCCTGTTTGCTGGTCCAACCGGCGTCGGTAAAACCGAGGTGACGGTTCAGCTGGCGAAAGCCCTGGGGATTGAGCTGCTGCGTTTCGATATGTCCGAGTATATGGAACGCCACACCGTTAGCCGTTTGATCGGTGCACCTCCGGGATATGTTGGTTTCGATCAGGGTGGTTTGCTCACCGATGCGGTGATTAAGCATCCACATGCGGTGGTGCTGCTGGATGAAATCGAGAAAGCGCACCCGGATGTCTTTAACCTGCTGCTGCAGGTGATGGATAACGGCATGCTGACCGATAACAACGGCCGCAAAGCGGACTTCCGCAATGTGGTGCTGGTGATGACCACCAACGCCGGTGTTCGCGAAACTGAGCGTAAGTCGATTGGTTTGATTCAGCAGGACAACAGTACCGACGCGATGGAAGAGATCAAAAAGATCTTTACGCCAGAGTTCCGCAACCGTCTGGATAACATTATCTGGTTCCGTCATCTGGATACCGCGGTGATCCATCAGGTGGTGGATAAGTTCATCGTCGAGTTGCAAGCGCAACTGGATGCCAAAGGCGTCTCGCTGGAAGTCAGTGATGATGCTCGTGACTGGCTGGCGGATAAGGGTTATGACAAAGCGATGGGTGCCCGTCCAATGGCACGTGCGGTGCAGGAGAATCTGAAGAAACCATTGGCTAACGAGCTGCTGTTTGGTTCATTAGTGGATGGCGGTTCAGTCTCGGTGGCGCTGGATAAAGAAAAAAACCAGCTGACCTACCATTTCCTGAGTGCGGAAAAACGGAAAACCGAAGGGACTGTGCACTGATGTGCTGAGTCGCAGATAAGAAAAGGCCGGATGAAAATCCGGCCTTTTTTTTCGCGCTCAGTTAATTGCCACAAACGCGAGATGTGGACAACAACTTAGCGACTACGGAAGACAATGCGGCCTTTGCTCAGGTCGTACGGGGTCAACTCGACAGTCACTTTGTCGCCCGTCAGGATGCGGATGTAGTTTTTGCGCATTTTACCGGAGATATGAGCGGTAACCACGTGCCCGTTTTCAAGTTCTACGCGGAACATGGTGTTAGGTAACGTATCCAGTACGGTACCTTGCATTTCAATATTGTCTTCTTTGGCCATCGAATCCTCTGGGGTGAACTACCAAACTGTTGAACCGGCAAGATAATGCCGAATTCCATGATTTATGTAAAGAACCGTTGGCGATTTTGCCAACGCTTCGCCGTGCGTCGCGCCATTGCGCGTGCATTACGGAAAAATTCGGGTGTTTTTATTGACGTCTGCGGGGGATTAGCGGGCTAAGAAGTTGTCGCAATCAGCATCAAGTGCACAACAGCAACAGCTTCAGGAAATGGATGAGATTCCCAACCTGGCAATTCCGGCTCGCCACAGCGAAGCGCGGACGACATACCAAACTCGCTTATTGTATCACTTTTGTCGGGAATTGTGTGCAAAACATCTGCGAGCTGGGTCAAAAAAGGGTTTGTGTTTGCCAGCAACCGCTTAAAACAGGCTGCCACGCCAGTGTTTGCACGTACTGTAAATAATCGACACGCGGGATTTCAACGGCGCCCAACGAAGCCGTATGTGGGTTAAGCACCTGGCAATCAATCAAGCGTCCCTGATGAGCGAGGAAGTGCTGAGAGAAAACCCATAGCGCGGTTTTTGAGGCATTTTCCTGGCGGCTGAACATCGACTCACCACAAAATATCTGCCCAAGTGCCAGGCCATACATGCCGCCCACCAGTCGATTATCACTCCAGACCTCAATCGAATGCGCGTGACCCAGTTCATACAAGCGTAGCCACGCACGTTTCACTTCAAAGGTGATCCAGGTGCCTTCTTGTCTGCCGCTGGCACAGCCTTCCAGTACCTGCGGGAAGGCATGATTCATGGTGACGCGAAAAGGCGAACGGCGATGAAAACGCGCCATGCTGCGGCTGAGATGAAAAGATTCCGGAAGCATCACAGCACGCGGATCGGGCGACCACCATAGAATCGGATCGCCGGGTGAAAACCAGGGAAAAATGCCGCGCTGATAGGCGTTCATCAGTCGGGCAGGGGAGAGGTCGCCGCCCATCGCCAATAATCCATTCGGCTCGCGCAGCGCCATCTCCGGCGGAGGAAAATTTAATGAATCCCGTGAAAGTTGTACCAGTCTCATTGCGTCAATTACCCTTCGGGCTGCTCGCTAAGACTATAGCGCAAAGCGCTGGTGGAAACGCCAATAGCGTCCTGCTTTTGAGATTAATTCGTCATGCGTGCCCGACTCAATAATCTGCCCCTGGTCCATCACGCAGATACGATCCATTGTTGCCAGGCCACTGAGGCGATGGGTCACCATGATTACCGTCTTACCCTGACTGACCTGACGCAACAGCGTCAATATCTGCTGTTCGGTGGTGGCATCCAGGCCTTCGGTGGGCTCATCAAGCAACCACAGATCGCCGTTGTGCAACAGGGCGCGCGCAATGGCCAGGCGACGCAGTTCGCCTCCCGACAGCGGGCGGCCACCTTCGCCCATCCACGCGTTGAGCCCTTCATCATGTTCCGCCAAATGGGTGAGTCCAACCTGATGCAGGACTGCATTCAGTTGTTCATCACTGGCGGCAGGGTGTGCCAGCAGCAAATTATCGCGTAACGTCTGACTAAACAGATGCACGCGCTGCGTGACCACGCTGACACGTTGACGCAGACTTTTTTCGTCCCACTCGGCAAGGGGAATATTATTTAGTCGAATGTCGCCTTGCTGCGCCAGCCAGCCACGCGTGATCAATGCCAGCAAACTGGATTTGCCGCAGCCGGTGGGGCCGAGCAGTGCCAGATGCTCACCGGTTCGTAGCGTAAGCGAGAAGTGCCTGAGTACCGGCTCCGGTCGCTGCGGATAGCTGAAAGTGATCTTTTCCAGCGTCAGGCTGATGCCCGAATCAGAGGACACGGTCGAGGAGGGAAAACGAATCAGAGGCGCTTGCTCAATGATTTCCTGTACGCGCTGTGCCGCGCCACTGACCTGCGAAAGCGGCAAAAATGCGCCTGCTACCGGTGCCAGCGCTTCAAATGCCGCCAGGCCGCAGAACACGAAAAGCGCGATGAATGCGCCAGGTGCGCTATCGCCGCCTACGCCCGCTGCGGAGATCCACAGCAGCAAGACGACGGTCGAGCCGCTGATTAACAATAACAGGCTTTGCGCCAGCGCTTGCAGACAATGCTGATGCTGCTGAGCCTGCTGCCAGCGCATCTCTTCGGCATCCAGTTTTTTACGCCATAAGACCGCTGCACCATAAATTTGCAGTTCAGCCAGTCCGGTTACCCACTGCGTCAGTTGTAAACGCCAACTGGCTTGGTGCTGGGCGATGCGATGCCCGGCTGAAGTGCCTAATCGCCAGAAAAGCGGCGGCATGAGCAAAAGCGTCAGCAGCATCATTCCGCCCAACAGCAGCGCCAGTGGCACATCCAATATCGCCAGACCGCAAGTGACCACCACTATCACTACCGCCGCACCGGCCAGCGGTGAAATGACGCGCAGATAGAGATGGTCTAACGTATCGACATCACTGACAAAGCGGTTAAGCAGCTCGCCCTGTCTGAAACAGGCCAGTTGTTCGGGGGCCAGCGCGATCAGTTTGCTAAAGGTGAACACACGCAAATGCTGCAACACCCTGAAAGTGGCATCGTGACTGACTAAGCGCTCGAAGTAACGCGACGCAGTGCGAGTGATTGCCGCTCCACGCACCCCTGCTGCGGGCAACATATAGTTGAAACTGTACAGGCCAGCCACGCCCGCCAGCGATGAGGCGGCGAGGAACCAGCCAGATAGGGTGAGCAAGCCGATACTGGCGAGCAAAGTCGCAATAGCTAAGATGATACCCAGACTTAAACGCCACGGATGACGACGAAACAGACGCAGAAACGGCAATAGTGGATTCATCAGACAATCTCCTGCTGGCGATGCTGCACCATGGCACGCAACGGCCCGTCCTGAGCAATCAGTTGTTGCCACTGCCCCTGCTGCACCAGTTGCCCGGATTGCATCACCCAAACTTCATCCCAACTGGCAAGATCGTGAAGTTGGTGGGTGATCATGAGGGTAGTTTGCTGTGTGGCGGCCTGGTTTAATGCGCGCAACACATGCTGTTCACTTTGGCTATCAAGGCCTGAACCAGGCTCGTCCAGCAGCAGGAGTTGTGCCGGTTTCAACAGTGCACGCGCAACGGCGACGCGTTGCGCCTGGCCAACAGAAAGGCCCATTCCGCCATCGCCAATGGGTGTGTCGAGGCCTTGCGGCAAACGGGCGAGAAACTCATCCACGCCCGCCTGTTGTAAAACGCTGCGCAGTGTTGCTTCATCCATGCTGCTGTTGAGAGACAGGTTTTCGCGCAGCGTGGTCGCGGGCAAATGTGGGTTTTGACCCACCCACGCCAAATGCTGCTGCCAGCTATCACGGCCAATATCCCGCAGTTCATGCCCATTGACGCACAGCGAACCTTGATAGGGTAGAAAGCCGAGCAACACATTCATCAGTGCTGATTTTCCTGCGCCACTTTGACCCACCAGCGCCACGCGTTTATTCGCCTCAAGCGTAAAATTCAGCGGTTGTGATAACGCTTCACCTTTGGCTGTCATCACCACCAAATCCTGTGCTTCAAGGCTTAAAGGGGTATCGAAAGCGACTGACAGGCTGGAGGCTGATGCTGGGATTTCCGGACTTTCGTTAAGAAAACGATCCAGTGCATCGGCGCCGCCAACGGCTTGCGCTTTAGCGTGGTAAAAAGTACCCAGATCGCGCAGCGGCTGGAAAAACTCAGGCGCCAATATCAGTGCCAGGAATCCAGCAAACAGGGTCACACCCGTTCCATAATGACCAAAATTAAGTTCGCCAAGATAGGAGAAGCCGAAATAAACCGCGACCACGGCAATCGCCAGTGAGGCAAAGAATTCCAGCACCGCGGAAGAGAGAAAAGCAAGGCGCAGCACTTCCATGGTGCGCTGACGAAAATCCGTGGTGCTTTCAGCAATCGCCTGCTGCTCAGCGGCAGCCCTGTGGAACAGGCGCAATGTTTCACGCCCGCGCAGGCGGTCATAAAAATCGCCGCTCAGACGCGCCAGCGCGAGGAAATTTCGACGATTTGCATCGGCGGCACCCATGCCAACCATCGCCATGAAAATCGGAATCAGCGGTGCGGTCGCGAGCAGGATCAATCCGGCCGCCCAGTTAATCGGGAAGATGGCTATCAGGATAGCGAAGGGAATAAAAACGGCCAGAGACATCTGTGGCAGATATCGCGCGTAATATTCTTGCATCTCTTCAATTTGCTCAAGCAGCAGTGTTGCCCAGCTTCCCGCCGGTTTGCCCTGAACCCAGGCAGGACCTAATTCATTTAGCTTATCCAGTACCTGCTTGCGCAGAGCGCGACGGATGGCAACGCCAGCACGGTAACCTGCCATTTCCCGTGCATAGTGCAGACCCGCGCGAAGAGCAAAGCAGAACAGCAGCAGGATGAAATCAGTCAGCAGGGCACCGCGCGGTTGTTGGGCGACGATAAGATTCTGCAGCAGCGAGGCCAGTGACCAGGCTTGAGCAATAATCACCAGTGCACCGGCAAAACCGAATAGCGATGCGGCACGTAAACTGCTTGCGCCGTGGAGACGTTGCTGACGGAGCCAGCGAAGAAGATGTTGCTGCCGTGATTTTTCCATGCGAAGCCGTTTGATCACTGATGGAGAGAGGCAAAACCGGATAAAGTATCCGGAAATATTAAGCGCATGAACTTTAGCATGCAGGCAATAAAAAAGGCGACCAAAACAGGTCGCCTCTTTGCAATTATGATCAGCTTATTAACAAGTTACAGATCGGTTTTAACAAGCCCGTCAAGGTAGCGTTCTGCATCCAGCGCAGCCATACAGCCGGTACCGGCAGAGGTGATCGCCTGGCGATAAATATGATCCATCACGTCACCCGCCGCAAACACGCCAGGAATGCTGGTCTGGGTCGCATTGCCCTGCAGACCGGACTGCACTTTGATATAGCCGTTTTCCAGCGCCAGTTGGCCGTCGAAAATGGCGGTATTCGGGCTATGACCAATCGCCACAAACAGCCCGGCAACATCCAGCGTTTCCGGCTCTTCACCTTTGGTGGAAAGCAGTTTCACACCGGTGACACCCATCTGATCCCCGACCACTTCTTCCAGTGTGCGATCGGTGTGCAGTACGATGTTGCCGTTTCGCACTTTATCCATCAGACGATCGATCAGGATTTTTTCCGCACGGAAGCTATCACGACGGTGAATCAAATGGACTTTCGCCGCGATATTTGCCAGGTAAAGGGCCTCTTCCACCGCGGTATTACCGCCACCAATCACCGCGACTTCTTGATTACGATAAAAGAAACCGTCACAGGTCGCACAGGCGGAAACACCTTTGCCTTTGAACGCCTCCTCCGAAGGTAGACCCAGATAACGTGCGGATGCACCGGTCGCGATGATCAGCGCATCAGCGGTGTACTCACCGCTGTCACCCGTTAAACGGAAAGGGCGGTTTTGCAAATCAACCGTGTGAATATGGTCGAAAATAATTTCGGTGTTGAATTTTTCGGCATGCTCTTGCATACGTTCCATCAACGCCGGGCCGGTCAGATCGTTCGGATCGCCTGGCCAGTTCTCAACTTCAGTGGTCGTGGTGAGCTGACCGCCTTTTTCCAGCCCGGTAATCAATACCGGATTCAGGTTAGCGCGCGCGGCATAGACTGCAGCGGTATATCCGGCAGGACCGGAGCCTAAAATGAGCAGCTTACTGTGTTTGGCCGTACTCATGCGTTCCTCAGTTTTTTTGCGACAACATAGTTTTTGATTGTAGGGAAATTAGCGCAGCAAAAAAAGGTTTCAGCAATTTTGATAACAATCGCTGCAAGCGGCGTAGTCGATGAGTGCAAATTCTGCACGTCGATTGCGCCAAAAGGGGGCAATGCTCGGCAAATTCTGGTGCAGCAGCATAAAAATTCTCATTTAAAAACAGCAACCCAGAACTCTATCTGGCATCTTGTACTGAATTTGGATGTTTTACTTTGACAATCGCCTGCTGTTTTGCGAAAACATTACCAGAAGCGGAGAATATTTAGCGGTTCAAAACAGAATTTCATTTCTGTTTTGCACGTTTTTGCCGGATAAACTCAGTCTGACATTGGTAATGACGCATGATGTGGACAGACAACATACGTCATACGGATGGAAGCGTTACTGCACAGACTTATCGTCTTCACTTCAGTAAGGCCCTGAACAATGAGCGTTTTCAGGGTTTGGCAGGTAAAGGGAAGGAATTAAGAGAGACAATAATAATGGTAGACAATAAGAAACGCCCCGGAAAAGATCTGGACCGTATCGACAGAAACATTCTGAATGAATTGCAGAAAGACGGCCGTATTTCTAATGTTGAGCTTTCAAAACGTGTTGGCTTATCACCTACGCCGTGTCTTGAGCGTGTGCGTCGCCTGGAACGTCAGGGCTTCATTTTGGGTTACACCGCACAACTGAACCCACATTATCTGGATGCTTCACTGCTGGTATTTGTTGAGATTACTCTGAATCGTGGTGCGCCAGATGTGTTTGAACAATTTAACGCCGCTGTGCAAAAACTTGAGGAAACTCAAGAGTGTCACCTCGTTTCCGGTGACTTTGACTACCTGTTGAAAACCCGTGTACCGGACATGTCCGCCTACCGTAAGCTTTTGGGTGAAACCTTGCTGCGCCTGCCGGGCGTAAACGACACCCGTACTTACGTGGTGATGGAAGAGGTCAAACAGAGCAATCGTCTGGTGATCAAAACCCGGTAATGCAGGGCAGGTGCAAAACTTGCAGGAATTCGGTACACTCCTGTGAATTCATACAGGACCAGCGTCGGGCTTGCCCGGCGCTGTTGCCTTCTTAATTTACAGGCACCTGGAGAGTTCTCTTGAGCCAGGAATATACAGAAGATAAAGACGTTTCGTTACAACCGCTGAGCAGTGGACGCAGGCTGCTGGAAGCGTTGCTCATCCTTGTGGCCCTGTTCGCCATCTATTTGATGGTGTCGCTGGTTAGCTTCAATCCTTCCGATCCAAGCTGGTCGCAGACCGCCTGGCATGAACCGATCCATAATTTGGGCGGTAGTGTCGGCGCATGGCTGGCGGATACTCTCTTATTCATTTTCGGCGTGATGGCGTATGCCATTCCTCCGGTCATCATTGGTTTGTGCTGGATTACATTCCGTCAGCGCGATCGCCAGGATTACATCGATTACTTTGCGGTGGGCCTACGCCTGATTGGCGTGTTGGCGCTGGTGGTGACCACTTGTGGTTTAGCCGCGCTGAACGTTGATGACATCTGGTACTTTGCTTCGGGCGGTGTAATTGGCAGCCTCGTCAGTAATGCGATGGCGCCCTGGTTTAGTTCTGCCGGCGGGACTTTGACGCTGATCTGCGTCTGGGCGGCAGGCATAACCTTATACACGGGCTGGTCGTGGCTGACGATCGCCGAAAAAATCGGGAGCGTGGTGATGGGCGTACTGACCTTCGCCAGCAACCGCTCTCGTCATGACGAACCCTGGCAGGAAGAAGAGGAGTACGAAGAAGAGGAAGAGCATGCCGAACATGCTGCGCCTCCACTGCGTGCTGCGCAATCGCATGATGACGATGATGACGTTCTGCTGGCTAAACCGCGTAAGGTGGCTGAGCCTATCGCCGAACAGCTGCCGGATGATCCTCTGCTAGCTAAAGCCAGTGCCGCGACAGCCGCGGCCATTGCGGTGACCGCCGAAGCTGCACACCAGGCGCCCGTTGTGCCGTCACCCGTGGTCAATGCACCCGCCGAAGCGGCACCTGTTGCTCATACCCCTGAGGTGCCTGCGGCAGTAGCACCTGTTGCGGTACCGCCTGCGCCTGAACCGGTTATTCAACCCGCACCGCCGCTGTATCGCTTTGAAGTTCCGGGCGAACCGGCACCCTCAGCGTTTTCACCCGTTGATGACGATGAAGGGCCACGCATGGGGAACTGGCAGGATGCCGCTCAATCATCTGCTTCTTTGAACACTGCGGCAGCCGCAGCAGTGGGGGCAGCTGCTGCGAAAACGGCTTCTGCGTATACACCAGCCTTCGATGTGGTGCCGGAGCGTGATTACAATCCGCAGGTGAAGCAGGGTATTGGCCCTGAATTGCCGCGTCCGAACAAAGTTAAACTGCCAACACGTCGTGAACTGGCTTCTTACGGCATTAAGTTGCCGTCACAGCGTATGGCAGAAGACAAAGCGCGCGAAGAAGCCGAGCAGCTGTTGCCTGAAATGACAGCGACCTATCATGAACCCTCACAGGATCATGAAGAGGATACCGCCTTGCAGGAAGCACACCTGCGCGAAGCGTTTGCATCTCAGCAACAGCAGCGTTATGCAGAAAGCGGACAGCATCAAGTCGAAGAAGATGAAGAGGCTTTACATCAGGCGCAGTTGGCCAATCAGTTTGCAGCTCAGCAGCAACAACGCTATCAGCAATCTGAAACCAATGAAGGCCCGGTATTTAACCTTGATACTTCATCAGCCTTTGATTTTTCGCCAATGAAAGATTTGGTCGATGACGGCCCAAGCGAGCCATTGTTTACCATCGCTGCAACGCCTGAGCCGGAAGCACCTGCGCAGTGGCAACAACCTGCTGCACCACAATCCGAAGCGCCTGCGCAGTGGCAACAACCTGCCGCACCACAATCCGAAGCACCTGCGCAGTGGCAGCAACCTGCCGCACCGCAGCCGGAAGCACCTGTGCAGTGGCAACAACCTGCTGCACCGCAGCCAGAAGCCATGCCATCGCTGAATGAGCACAATAGCCCATGGTCGTCATCCGAGACCGAAAGCTATGCTGCGCCAGCAGAAGCGCCTCAACCGGTCGCCCCTGCGCAAGATAGCCTGTTCCATCCGTTCCTGGTTCGTCATGAACGTCCGCTAGAAAAGCCTTCTACGCCGCTGCCGACGCTTGATTTGCTGACCTCTCCGCCTTCGGAAGAAGAGCCGGTGGATATGTTCGCGCTTGAGCAGACAGCACGATTAGTTGAAGCGCGTCTGGCCGATTATCGAGTGAAAGCTGAAGTCGTCGGTATTTCACCAGGTCCCGTGATCACCCGCTTTGAGCTGGATCTTGCTCCTGGCGTGAAAGCTGCGCGTATTTCTAACCTGTCGCGCGATTTGGCTCGTTCGCTTTCAGCTGTCGCGGTGCGTGTGGTTGAAGTGATTCCGGGCAAACCTTACGTCGGCCTGGAATTACCGAACAAACATCGCCAAACTGTCTATCTGCGCGAAGTGCTGGATTGTGACAAGTTCCGCGATAACCCGTCACCGCTTTCGGTGGTGCTGGGTAAAGATATCTCGGGTCAACCGGTGGTGGCCGATCTGGCGAAGATGCCGCACCTGCTGGTTGCCGGTACGACCGGTTCCGGTAAGTCGGTTGGTGTGAACACCATGATCATCAGCATGCTGTATAAAGCCACACCAGAAGAAGTGCGCTTTATCATGATCGACCCGAAAATGCTGGAGCTCTCCGTCTACGAAGGCATTCCGCATTTGCTGACTGAGGTGGTCACCGACATGAAAGATGCGGCGAACGCGCTGCGCTGGAGTGTGGGTGAGATGGAACGCCGCTACAAGCTGATGTCTGCGCTGGGCGTGCGTAACCTTGCCGGTTACAACGAGAAAATTGAGCAGGCTGCTGCCATGGGGCGCCCAATTCCAGATCCATTCTGGAAGCCGGGTGACAGTATGGAAACCACGCCGCCTGTGCTGGAAAAACTGCCGTACATCGTGGTGTTGGTGGATGAATTCGCTGACCTGATGATGGCGGTGGGCAAGAAAGTTGAAGAGTTGATTGCTCGCCTGGCACAGAAAGCGCGTGCGGCAGGTATTCACCTGGTGCTGGCAACGCAGCGTCCGTCGGTAGATGTGATTACCGGCTTGATCAAAGCCAACATCCCAACGCGCATCGCCTTTACGGTGTCCAGTAAAATTGACTCACGTACCATTCTTGATCAAGGCGGCGCGGAATCACTGTTGGGGATGGGTGATATGCTTTACATGCCGCCTAACTCCTCAATGCCGGTGCGTGTCCATGGTGCCTTCGTGCGCGATCAGGAAGTGCATGCGGTAGTACAGGACTGGAAAGCGCGTGGACGTCCGCAATACATCGACAGCATTACCGCGGGTGAAGAGAGCGAGAGTGCAGCGGGCGGTCTTGATGGTGATGAAGAGCTTGATCCGCTGTTCGATCAGGCGGTCTCATTTGTGGTCGAGAAACGTCGCGCCTCTATCTCCGGTGTTCAGCGTCAGTTCCGTATTGGTTACAACCGTGCAGCGCGCATCATTGAACAGATGGAAGCGCAGGGTATTGTCTCTGAACCGGGCCATAATGGTAACCGCGAGGTGCTATCACCGCCGCCGCATGAGATGTAATCTAGCGCACGCCATGACTTACTTCTGGGCCAGTTAACACTGGCCCGTTGTTTATCTGCAGAACGATCCCCATATCGTTGGGAGCTTTCGGCTTTTTCTTCTGTCGAACAGACAGAGCGGCAACTACGTTTAATGCAGTAAGTGTCGGGAAACCATGAATAAGGAATCGAATCAGATGAAATTACGCGTTATTGCCTGCGGCCTGCTGGCCGGTTTTGTTTCTTCGTCGGTATTGGCGGATGCGTCGAGCGATTTGCAGCAGCGTCTGAACAAAGTGAACAGTTTCCATGCCAGCTTTAGCCAGAAAGTGACAGATGGCAGCGGTGCGAATGTGCAGGATGGTGAAGGTGAACTGTGGGTTAAACGCCCAAGTTTATTCAACTGGCATATGACCGCGCCAGACGAAAGCGTGATTATCTCCGATGGCAAAAACCTGTGGTTCTATAATCCGTTTGTTGAGCAAGCCAGCGTTAGCCTGCTGCAGAACGCCACCAGCAATACGCCGTTTATGCTGATTGCCCGTAATCAGCCAAGCGACTGGCAGCAGTACAACATCAAGCAGCAGGGTGATAATTTCGAGCTGACGCCAAAAAGCAGCGATGGCAACCTGAAGCAATTCACCATCAATGTTTCTGCATCCGGAACCATCAACAAATTCAGTGCGATTGAGCAAGATGGTCAACACAGTGATTATCAGCTGAAGAGCCAGAAAAACGGTGCGATTAGCCCAGATAAGTTCACCTTTACACCGCCAAAAGGGGTAACGGTGGACGATCAACGTCAGTGAGGTCGCGGTGAGTAACCTGTCCCTGGATTTCGCCTCTTCAAATGAGTTCCAGCCGCTGGCCGCGCGTATGCGGCCAGCCACATTGCAGCAGTATATCGGGCAACAGCATCTGCTGGCGGCGGGTAAACCGCTGCCGCGCGCGATTGAAGCCGGGCATCTGCACTCAATGATTTTGTGGGGGCCGCCAGGAACAGGGAAAACAACGCTGGCAGAGATTATTGCGCACTATGGCAAGGCGGATGTTGAGCGAATTTCTGCCGTGACATCCGGCGTGAAAGAGATCCGTGAAGCCATCGAGCGCGCTCGGCAGAATCGTCAACTGGGCCGCCGTACCATCCTGTTTGTGGATGAGGTTCATCGTTTCAATAAAAGCCAGCAGGATGCATTCCTGCCCCATATTGAAGATGGCACCATTACCTTTATCGGTGCGACTACCGAAAATCCATCTTTTGAACTCAACTCGGCACTGCTATCGCGTGCTCGTGTCTATCTGCTGAAATCGCTCACCACTGAAGATATTGAACAGGTGCTCACCCAGGCGATGGAGGACAGTGCGCGAGGGTACGGTAATAGCGATATTCTGCTGCCAGACAACACCCGGCGTATGATTGCTGAGTTGGTTAACGGCGATGCGCGTCGTGCGCTGAATACGCTGGAGATGATGGCGGATATGGCAGAGAGCAATGCGCAAGGAAAGCGTGAGCTGACGCCACAGTTGCTGAATGAAGTCTCAGGAGAAAGGGCGGCGCGGTTTGATAACAAAGGCGATCGTTTCTACGACCTGATTTCGGCGCTGCATAAATCCGTGCGCGGTTCGGCGCCGGATGCCGCTCTCTACTGGTATGCCCGCATCATCACGGCCGGGGGTGATCCGTTGTACGTTGCACGCCGTTTGCTGGCGATAGCTTCGGAAGATGTGGGCAACGCCGATCCACGCGGTATGCAGGTGGCTATTTCGGCATGGGACTGTTTCACCCGCGTCGGGCCTGCTGAAGGCGAGCGCGCCATAGCCCAGGCGATTGTTTATCTGGCCTGCGCACCCAAAAGTAATGCGGTTTATACCGCGTTCAAGGCGGCCATGCGCGATGCGCGAGAATTCCCGGATTACGATGTGCCTGAGCACCTGCGCAATGCACCCACCAAATTAATGAAAGAGATGGGGCTGGGCAAAGAGTATCGTTATGCTCATGACGAACCCAATGCTTATGCGGCCGGAGAGGTGTTCTTCCCGCCTGAAATGGCGCAAACGCGCTACTATCAACCTACCAATCGGGGGCTTGAAGGGAAAATCGGCGAAAAACTCGCCTGGTTGGCTGAACAGGATCAAAATAGCCCGATAAAACGCTACCGCTGATAAACGCCTTACGGTAAGGTGAGCAAGTATTTCAATGCATTCCAGTGGGATGCATCCCTTCATTCGTTCAACCAACCTTAATTACACAGGATAAGCATGCTCGATCCCAATCTGCTGCGTAATGAGCCAGACGCAGTCGCTGAAAAACTGGCACGCCGAGGATTCAAACTGGATGTGGAAACGCTGCGCTCGCTCGAAGAGCGTCGTAAAGTACTGCAGGTAGAAACTGAAAATCTGCAGGCAGAGCGTAATTCCCGATCCAAATCCATCGGTCAGGCCAAAGCGCGTGGGGAAGACATCGAGCCACTGCGTCAGGAAGTGAACGTGCTGGGCGAACGCCTGGATGCGGCGAAGGTTGAGCTGGATACACTGCAAAATACCATCCGCGATTTTGCCCTCTCGTTGCCTAACCTGCCGGTCGATGAAGTGCCGCTGGGTAAAGATGATACTGAGAATCAGGAAGTCAGCCGCTGGGGCCAGCCCCGCCAGTTCGATTTCCCGGTAAAAGACCACGTTGAGTTGGGTGAAGCGGTTAAAGGCCTGGATTTCGCTGCCGCAGTGAAACTGACCGGTTCACGCTTTATCGTGATGCAGGGGCAAATCGCTCGCCTGCACCGTGCGCTTAGCCAGTTCATGATTGATCTGCATACTCAGCAGCACGGGTATCTGGAAACCTACGTGCCGTATCTGGTTAACCATGAGACGCTGTTTGGTACGGGTCAATTACCTAAGTTTGGTGAAGACCTGTTCCACACCAAGCCTTTGGGTGAAGAAGCGGGCAGCAGCAACTACGCACTGATCCCGACGGCGGAAGTGCCGTTGACCAACCTGGTGCGTGATGAGATCGTGGAAGAAGAAAATCTGCCGATTAAACTCACTGCGCACACGCCATGCTTCCGTTCTGAAGCGGGTTCTTATGGACGCGACACGCGTGGTCTGATCCGTATGCACCAGTTCGACAAAGTTGAGATGGTGCACATTGTTGCGCCAGAAACGTCAATGGACGCACTGGAAGAGCTGGTTGGTCACGCCGAGAAAGTGCTGCAATTGCTGAATCTGCCATATCGTAAAGTACTGCTGTGCACTGGCGATATGGGCTTTGGTTCAGCCAAAACCTACGATCTGGAAGTATGGTTGCCGGCGCAGGATACCTATCGTGAGATCTCCTCTTGTTCCAACATGTGGGATTTCCAGGCGCGTCGCATGCAGGCTCGCTGCCGCAGTAAAACTGATAAGAAACCGCGTCTGGTACATACACTGAACGGTTCGGGGCTGGCGGTAGGTCGTACGCTGGTTGCGGTGCTAGAAAACTACCAGCAGGCTGACGGCCGTATCGAAGTACCAGAAGTGCTGCGTCCTTATATGGGCGGACTGGAAATCATTGGTTAACCCCAGCTTTCTGATAGTAAAACCCGGCAATGCCGGGTTTTTTGTTTTTAGCTTCAGCCGATTATTTTTTAGTAAGAATTAATCAGAAATAAACGTTATCGTCAGCAGACTTCCTCAAAACACTAAAATCCATAAATTCATGCAGATAGCATTGAGTTTTTATGATGATATATCTCCCCTAAGCTGCTGAAGATAAAAATAATAAATTGTTCAGCAGCAAATTGTGCGGCGGTGATTTTTTGCCCGTTGACTTTAAAATAGCGAATGGCAAACTGCGCGCAATTATCTTCATTTCTTTGGTTTTTAATCCCTATGTCTACCTGGTCGCGCCCCGTCGTGTTGCTGCTTTGCGGCTTAATGCTCATGACGGTGTCTATTGCTGTGCTGAATACGCTGGTACCGCTTTGGCTTACCCATGATCAACTGCCGACATGGCAGGTGGGTATGGCCAGTTCAGCCTATTACACCGGGAATCTGCTGGGGACGCTGCTCGCAGGCTGGTTGATCAACCGCTATGGCTTTAATCGCTGTTTTTATCTGGCCAGCGCGCTGTTTGCCGTGGCGACCATGGGAATGGCGCTGTTAGAGGGTTTCTACAGCTGGACTGCGCTGCGTTTTGTTGCGGGTGTCGGTTGTGCGCTGATCTGGGTGGTGGTGGAGAGTGCGTTGCTGTGCAGTGGTACAGTGCGTAATCGCGGGCAGTTGTTGGCTGCCTATATGATTGTCTATTATCTCGGCACGGTGGCGGGCCAGTTGCTGGTGAGCCGCGTTTCGACTGAACTTCTGCATGTCATTCCATGGGTCACCGCGCTTATCGTCTGCGCCGTGCTGTCAGTGCTCTTCCTGCGTGTTAATGCCAGCTCAGCGACTGAAGAGGCTTCTACCGGTCGCATCTGGACCATGTTGCGCCGTCGCAGCTCACGTCTGGGCATCAACGGCTGCATTATTTCCGGTATCGTACTGGGCTCACTGTATGGTCTGATGCCGTTGTATCTGTCGCATCGGGGAATGAGTGATGCCAACGTCGGTTATTGGATGGCGCTGCTGGTGAGTTCGGGCATTGTCGGCCAGTGGCCGGTGGGACGTCTTGCCGACCGTTTTGGGCGCCTGATGGTGTTGCGCGTTCAGGTGTTTGTGGTGATTCTGGGTGCCATCGCCATGTTGGGCGATACTGCCATGGCGCCTGCACTGTTTGTTTTGGGGCTGGCTGGCTTCACGCTCTATCCAGTGGCGATGTCATGGGCATGTGAAACCGTTGCGCATCATGAGCTGGTTGCCATGAATCAGGCGCTGTTGTTTAGCTACACCATCGGCAGCCTGGTCGGGCCGGGTATGACATCGATGCTGATGCAAAATTACTCTGACCGTTTGCTGTTTGTAATGATTGCCGCTGTGGCACTGGTCTATCTGGTGATGCTGCTGCGTAAAGCTGACCAGCATGCCACGCCAATTGCACATGCTTAATATCTGAATGAACCAATGAAAAAAGGGAGCGGTAAGCTCCCTTTTTTGTCAGTACATCACTTCGTGACCATATCCTGCCAGAATATTTTTGACCCGTTCCATCGTCTCTTTACTGGGTGGTTTTACCCCATCCAGCTTGTACTCTTCTCCCATGGCAATCCATTTGTGCTTACCTAACTCATGGTAGGGTAGCAGCTCAATTTTCTCGACGTTCTCCATATCCTTGGTGAATGCACCCAGGCGATGGGCAGAGTCATCGTCATCGGAATAGCCGGGCACGACCACAAAGCGAATCCAGGTACGTTTGCCTTTCTTCTGCAGATAACGCGCGAAATCGAGGGTGCGATGATTAGAGACGCCAACCAGAATCTGGTGCACATCATCATTAATTTGTTTTAGGTCGAGCATCACCAGATCGGTGGCATCCAGCAGTTCGTCAATCACCGGATCGTAACGACGTACAAAGCCGTTAGTATCCAGGCAGGTGTGAATGCCTTCTGCCTTACAGGCACGGAACCAATCACGCACAAACTCGGCTTGTAAGATTGCTTCCCCACCTGATGCCGTTACTCCTCCGCCGGAGGCATTCATAAAGTGACGATACGACAGTGCATCTTTCATCAGGTCGTCCACCGTGACTTCTTTGCCACCGTGAGTGTCCCAGGTGTCGCGATTATGGCAGTAGAGGCAGCGCATCAGACAGCCCTGGAAGAAGGTGATAAAACGGATGCCGGGACCGTCAACGGTGCCGCAGGATTCAAATGAGTGGATACGACCGATGGTTGACATTGCGATGTATTCTCCGGGTTAGCCTCAATATCAGGCGGCACAATCTGTGTTGTGCTCTTGGATTAAAGTCGATTTTGCGAGGCTGCCAGCGAAAGCAAACTGGCAAAACAGACTTGTGGAGAAAAGGCTCCCGCAGGAGCCTTTACATTTCAGTGAGGATTACAGGGACTGAGTGAACGTACGGGTAATCACATCCTGCTGCTGCTCTTTGGTCAGCGAGTTAAAGCGCACAGCATAACCGGAAACACGAATGGTCAGCTGAGGATATTTCTCCGGATGTTCCATCGCATCCAGCAGCATCTCACGGTTCATGACGTTGACGTTAAGGTGCTGACCCCCCTCGATATTGGCTTCATGGTGGAAGTAGCCATCCATCAAGCCCGCAAGGTTGGTTTTACGCACATTATCATCTTTACCGAGTGCATTAGGTACGATGGAGAAGGTGTAAGAAATACCATCTTTCGCATACGCAAACGGCAGTTTGGCTACCGAAGTCAGAGAAGCCACCGCACCTTTCTGATCGCGACCGTGCATTGGGTTAGCACCTGGACCGAATGGCGCACCTGCACGACGACCGTCAGGGGTGTTACCGGTTTTCTTACCGTATACCACGTTAGAGGTGATGGTGAGCACCGACTGCGTTGGCACCGCATTACGATAGGTTTGCAGTTTCTGAATTTTCTTCATGAAACGTTCAACCAGGTCACACGCCATATCATCGACACGTGAATCGTTGTTACCAAACTGCGGATACTCGCCTTCAATCTCGAAATCTACGGCCAGGCCATCAGCATCACGCACGGTTTTTACTTTGGCATATTTAATGGCAGAGAGGGAATCCGCCGCCACTGACAAGCCTGCGATACCACACGCCATGGTGCGATAGACGTCACGGTCATGCAGCGCCATCAGTGAAGCTTCGTAGCTATACTTATCATGCATGTAATGGATGATATTCAATGAGGTGACATACTGTTTAGCCAGCCAATCCATGAAGTGATCCAGACGTGCCATCACAATGTCGAAATCCAGAATTTCATCAGTGATTGGCGCTTCTTTTGGGCCAACCTGCATTTTCAGTTTTTCGTCCACGCCACCGTTGATTGCATACAGCAGTGTTTTAGCCAGGTTGGCGCGGGCGCCGAAGAATTGCATCTGTTTGCCGACAATCATTGGGCTCACACAGCAGGCGATCGCGTAGTCATCGTTATCAAAGTCAGGACGCATCAAATCGTCATTCTCATACTGCAATGAAGACGTATCGATAGAGACTTTGGCTGCATATTTTTTGAAGTTAACCGGCAGTTTTTCTGACCACAGAATGGTCATGTTAGGTTCCGGTGACGGGCCCATGGTGTACAAGGTATTCAGGAAGCGGAAGGTACTTTTGGTGACTAAAGTACGGCCATCGACACCCATACCGGCCAGAGACTCGGTTGCCCATATTGGGTCACCTGAGAACAATTCGTCATATTCTGGGGTACGCAGGAAACGCACCATACGCAGTTTCATCACCAGGTGGTCAATTAACTCCTGCGCGCCTTCTTCAGTCAGTTTGCCCGCTTTAATATCACGGTCGATATAAACATCGAGGAAGGTGGATACGCGACCGAATGACATCGCGGCGCCGTTCTGTGATTTCACAGCGGCCAGATAGCCGAAGTAGGTCCACTGTACAGCCTCTTGCGCTGTGGTCGCGGGCAGAGAAATATCAGAGCCGTATTTGGCAGCCATTTCTTTAATCTGACCAAGCGCACGGTGTTGCTCGGAGATTTCTTCACGCAGGCGGATAGTGGCTTCAAGATTGACACCATTTTCCATATCGCTTTGCAGTGAATTGAACTGCGCCACTTTATCTTTCATCAGATAATCGATGCCGTACAGCGCCACGCGGCGATAGTCACCGATGATACGACCACGACCATAAGCATCTGGCAGACCGGTCAATACACCGGATTTACGGCAGCGCAGAATGTCCGGAGTATAGACATCGAACACGCCCTGGTTATGGGTTTTACGATAGTCGGTGAAGACTTTTTTCAGGGCGGGGTCGAGTTCACGGCCATAAACTTTGCAAGATCCTTCGACCATTTTGATGCCGCCAAATGGGATAATGGCGCGTTTCAGCGGTGCTTCAGTCTGCAGACCTACAATGGTCTCCAGCGACTTATTGATATAACCCGCATCATGTGAAGTGATGGTAGAAGCCAGGTCGGTATCGAAATCAACCGGTGCATGGGTGCGGTTCTCAATCTTGATACCTTCCAGCACGCTGTCCCACAGTTTAATGGTGGCTGGTGTGGCGCCCGCGAGGAAAGATTCGTCACCTTCATAGGGGGTGTAGTTTTTCTGGATAAAGTCACGGACGTTGACACCGTTCTGCCATTCGCCGGCGCTAAATCCTTCCCAGGCTGACGCCATTTTTTCGTTAAGTTCGGACATGATATACCTGCCTTATTTAGGGAGACTCTGACGATGACGCGCCCTCGGGCACGCCCGTTTTAATTTCTTAATGCACCGGATCATCACCGCGCAGATAGATGACCCAGTAGGTCAAACCGACTAACAATCCGCCACCGATAATGTTGCCGATTGTCACTGGAATGAGGTTATTAACGATAAAGTCGCCAACGCTGAGAGAGGGGAACTGTGCGGCGCTGGAACCGGCCATTTGCCAGAATTCCGGGCTGGCGAAGTCGCGAATGACGATTGCCATCGGAACCAAAAACATGTTTGCGATGCTGTGCTCAAAGCCGCTGGCGACGAACATCCCGACGGGCAAAATCATGGCGAACATTTTGTCGAACAGACTGCGGCCGGAGTAACTCATCCACACCGCCAGGCAAACCATCAGGTTAGCGAGTGTGCCGAGGCTAACGGCTTCAATAAACGTGTGATGCATTTTGTGGTCGGCGGTTTGCAGGACATTCAACCCCCACGCGCCATTGGCAACCATATGTTCACCTGCTAACCAAATCAGCGCGACAAAGAACAGCGCACCAAACAGGTTACCGATATAGACATTCAGCCAATGACGGCCGAGTTGCATCCAGGTGATGCGCCCGCTGGCTTTCGCCACCACAATCAAAACCGTCGAAGTGAACAGGTCCGCGCCACATACCACAACCAGCATCAAACCCAGAGAGAAGCAGATACCGCCAATCAGTTTCGCAATACCGTAGGGCATGGCGCCACTGCCCGTGGTGGCAGTAATGTAGAAAACAAACGCGATAGATATAAATACGCCAGCAGTGATGGCTAAAAAAAAGGTGGTTAAAGGATGTTTAGTGGCTTTATAGACGCCGGCATCTTCAGCAACTTTCGCCATGGCCGCGGGTAATAATGCATTAAAAGGGTTGTCAGCTTTCACACTAACGCTCTCCTGAAATTGTCTGTAAAGATACTAACAAAGGAGTATAGGTCAGGAATTGATGTGGATCATAAATGGCAGGGAGGTACGGGGTAAGCGAGGCGTTAAGTTAAAGAATATACACTTAACTGTTTGAATAATATAAACTAAAAATTTTTTAATTTATGCAAAATAAGTTTAATGCTTGGTCTTTGAGAGTGACTCAATGTTAATTCAGTTTAACCAATGAAACTGAATTGTTAATTATCAATATTCAATGTTGAGTATAACAATGTGAAGCAAAAAAAATGGCACCGGGATTAATCAGTGCCATTCTCAACGTTAGCAAAAATATCGCGCTAAGCGTTCGTGAATATTACTTCGACCAGTAGTTGCGCTTTGCTGCCTGCAGTTTTTCATAGGCGGCCAGCAGGGCCTGATGCGCCGGGAAAGCTTTCAGATCGAGGTCCACTGCCTGCAAGCCGTAGAATGGCGCTTCACCGCTGATCGCCGCAGAAGCGGCATCAACAGCGGCTTCGCCATACATCCGCACAAAGGCACGATGATATTGCAGCGGATCGCGTTCTTCTTCCATGGCGAGCAATAGCAGGGTTTGCAGGCAACGGTAATAGTTGGCGCGTTCGGCGCTGAAGATTGACTGGTTGAACTCCATGGTCCACTCCGTCCAGATCAGAGCCTGATCCAAATCTCCGCCCGCCAATGCCAGCATGGCTTTCAACTCGCCAATACGCAGGGTGTACCAGCCATTGTCTTTACCTGACGCCAGACCCAGCAGCTCACGGACGCGAGTGAAGTCGTCATGACCTTCTTCATCCAACTGCTCGATGAGGTTCAGATACGCCTCCGGTTCCCACTCACTGGCTGGCAGCGCCAGCAAGGTTTCACGCAGCGGCGCGCCCATGCTGTTGTTGGCCAATAGCAGGTCTTCTGCCGGATAAATATCTGACATGCCCGGTACGATGATACGGCAGGCGTAAACGCCCAGATGCTCATAATCCGCGATGTAAACCTCTTGATCTTCCGCGCGGAAGATGGCCATCAGCGTATCAAACTCTTCATGCGTGCTGCCTGAGAAGCTCCAGTCGACGAAAGGATAATCCGCATCGTCTTTGAACATGTCCCAGGAGATTAAACCACTGGAATCGATAAAGTGGGTTTCCAGGTTGGCGTGTTCAGCCACTTCTTCATCATCGAAGGTTGGTGGGGTGAAGACATCCAGGTCTTTCAGTCCACGGCCCTGGAGCAGTTCAGTAACGGTACGTTCCAATGCCACACCAAAGTCTGGGTGCGCGCCGAATGAAGCAAAGCAAGTGCCGTTGGCCGGGTTGAACAACACTACGCAGATAACCGGGTACTTGCCGCCCAGCGAAGCATCGTAAGAGAAGATCGGGAAACCTTCGGCTTCCAGACGTTCAATCGCCTCAATCACGCCGGGGTAGCGCTGCATCACTTCAGCAGGGATTTCTGGCAGGCTAATTGACTCAGCGATAATGCGGTTTTTAATGTGGCGCTCAAAGACTTCAGACAGGCCCTGTACACGCGCTTCGTTCGCGGTGTTACCGGCAGACATGCCGTTAGAAACATACAGGTTGCCGATGATGTTCATCGGGATGTAGACCGTCTGCTGGTCGGATTGACGGATAAATGGCAGGCCGCAGATACCACGGTCAACATTACCTGACTGCAGGTCAATCAGATCTGAGGCGCTCAGGCTATCTTCAGGATCGTAAAATTTCTGCAGACGCGCATCCAGAATGCCTGCTGGCAAGCTGTCATCGTCGGTCAATGGGAACCACTTCTCATTCGGGTAGTGAACGAAATCGCCGTTGGCGATGGACTGACCGAGCCAGAAATCGGCGAAGAAGTAGTTGGTTGAGAGACGCTCAAAATATTCGCCTAACGCCGAAGCCAGTGCCGCTTTCTTACTGGCACCTTTACCATTGGTAAAGCACAGCGGGCAGTCGCGATCGCGGATATGCACAGACCAGACGTGTGGAACCGGGTTCAGCCACGAGGCTTCTTCAATGTTGAAGCCCAGGTCCTGCAGTTTGTGCTGGAAACGTGCGATGGAGTCTTCCAGTGCGGCGTCTTTTCCTGGAATAAACGTTTGCGTCATGTTGGCGCTCTCTCAAGTCGATGGGGTGGGCGTAAAGCGCGCAATGATACGGGTTTTGCGCCTGCTTCGCTATTCAGTGGTCTAAATTTATCGCGGTATTGTCACGGCTATTTCATCACCTGGCAGCATTCTGATTTTACTTCGGGAAACTCCCTCACAAAATTCCGTGGCTTATTGCATTTATGACATAAGCTGCGGTGGAGCCCGCCCCGGAATTGTGATCGCTATCGGATTAATGATTGCAGCCATTCGGAGGCAATGATAAAACCGATACGGTATTCATAACCGTTCGATATGACAGTGGTGAGGGGAAATGACGCAGGTTTATAATTTTAGCTCCGGCCCAGCGATGCTGCCGGTAGAAGTGCTCCGTCGTGCAGAACAAGAACTGACAAACTGGCACGGATTAGGCACCTCTGTAATGGAGATCAGCCATCGCAGTAAAGAGTTCATTGCTGTCGCTGAAGCCGCAGAACAGGATTTTCGCGATCTGCTGAAGATCCCATCGAACTACAAAGTTTTATTCTGCCATGGCGGCGCTCGCGCGCAGTTCGCAGCTATCCCTGGTAACCTGTTAGGTGATGCGAAATCCGCTGACTACATTGATGGTGGCTACTGGGCACATAGCGCGATCAAAGAAGCGGAAAAATATTGCTCTCCGAACACCATCGACGTCAAAACCACGCTTGACGGTAAACGTGCTTTGTTACCAATGCGTGAATGGCAGTTGAACGATGATGCCGCTTATGTGCATTTCTGCCCGAATGAAACCATTGATGGTATTGCTATCGATGAAGAGCCTGACTTTGGTGACAAAGTCGTGGTGGCTGATCTTTCTTCAACCATCATGTCTCGTCCTATTGATGTCAGCCGTTACGGTGTGATCTACGCAGGCGCTCAGAAAAACATCGGCCCAGCGGGATTAACGCTGGTGGTGGTGCGTGAGGATCTGCTGGGCAAGGCGCAGCGTTATGTGCCGTCTATCCTTGATTACAAGGTACTGGCTGAAAACGAATCCATGTTCAATACACCGCCGACTTTTGCCTGGTACCTCTCTGGCCTGGTATTTAAATGGCTGAAAGAGAAGGGTGGTGTTGCTGAGATGGATAAGGTTAATCAGGCAAAAGCTGACTTGCTGTATGGCGTCATTGATAACAGCAGCTTCTACCGTAACGATGTTGCTGCTGCGAACCGTTCACGTATGAACGTGCCGTTCCAGCTGGCTGATGCCGCGCTGGATAAGGTGTTTCTTGACGAGTCGCTGCAGGCTGGCCTGCATGCACTGAAAGGGCATCGCGTCGTTGGCGGTATGCGTGCATCGATCTACAATGCGATGCCGCTGGAAGGGGTGAAAGCCCTGACTGAGTTCATGATCGACTTTGAACGTCGTCACGGCTAATTAATCAACACAGGCCAGCCTGGCTGGCCACTGGCCCCGTTCTGTCACGGGGTTTTGTCTTTTCTGGAGATTTGGTTTCACATGCAGGACTCCCTGACTCTACAACCGATTGCTCGCGTTGACGGCACGGTAAACTTACCGGGTTCAAAAAGCGTTTCTAACCGCGCATTGTTACTGGCTGCGCTGGCAAATGGCACAACTCGCCTGACTAATTTGCTGGATAGCGATGATGTCAAACACATGCTGAATGCGCTGAAGGCGCTGGGCGTTAACTACACGCTCTCTGCTGATCGTACCGTGTGCGAAGTGGTGGGAAATGCAGGTCCGCTGCACAGTAATCAGGCTCTGGAACTCTTTCTGGGCAACGCGGGTACTGCCATGCGTCCGCTGGCTGCCGCACTGTGCCTGGGTCAACAGTCGATTGTACTGACTGGCGAACCTCGCATGAAAGAGCGCCCAATTGGTCATCTGGTGGATGCGTTGCGTCAGGGCGGAGCCAATATTGATTACCTGGAGCAGACGGATTATCCGCCGCTGCGTCTGAACGGTGGGTTTGTCGGTGGTGAAGTCAGTGTGGATGGCAGTGTTTCCAGCCAGTTCCTGACAGCGTTGCTGATGACCGCGCCGCTGGCACCGAAAGATACTGTGATTACCATCAAAGGTGATCTGGTTTCTAAGCCGTACATTGATATTACACTGCACCTGATGCGTTGTTTTGGTGTCGAAGTCGATAACCAGAACTACCAGCGCTTTGTGGTGAAAGGCCAGCAACAGTACCAATCTCCGGGCGATTATCTGGTGGAGGGCGATGCCTCATCTGCCTCTTATTTCCTCGCCGCCGCTGCCATTAAAGGTGGAACGGTTCGCGTAACCGGGATTGGCCGTAATAGCGTTCAGGGCGACATCCGTTTTGCCGATGTGCTGGAAAAAATGGGCGCGGTGATTGAATGGGGTGATGACTATATTGCCTGCACACGAGGTTCTCTCTCCGCGATTGATATGGACATGAACCATATTCCTGATGCGGCGATGACCATTGCCACCACGGCGTTGTTCGCGGAAGGCACGACCTTGATGCGTAACATTTACAACTGGCGCGTAAAAGAGACCGACCGTTTAGCGGCGATGGCGACCGAACTGCGCAAAGTGGGTGCGGAAGTCGAAGAGGGTCACGATTTCATTCGTGTCACTCCACCGGCTCAGCTTCAGCATGCGGATATTGGCACTTATAACGATCACCGTATGGCGATGTGCTTTGCTCTCGTGGCGTTATCGGACACGCCTGTCACCATTCTTGATCCAGGCTGCACAGCTAAAACCTTCCCGGATTACTTCCAGCAGTTGGCTAAAATCAGCCAGACTTCTTGATCCCGCTACCCGGTACGCTTGTGCCGGGTTTCCTCGCTCTATTGTGGCCTTATTGGGCGGAAATTCTTCTGAATCTGTCGAAAATTCTGGCGCTGTCTACGCTAAAGGGTAACTAACCTGACGCGGGCAGCGTATAATGCCGCGCATTCAAACAGCCAAGAAGGCTGATAATAAGCACGCAGCAACAGGAGAGAACAATGACGGCAATCGCCCCGGTAATTACCATTGATGGCCCAAGTGGCGCAGGTAAAGGGACTTTGTGTAAAGCGATGGCGGAGTCATTGCAGTGGCACTTGCTGGATTCTGGTGCCATTTATCGCGTACTTGCATTGGCTGCACTTCATCATCAGGTGGATATTGAATCCGAAGAAGCATTAGTGCCTATGGCCGCTCACCTTGACGTACGTTTCTTGTCCGTAGAAGGTGAGATGCAGGTCATTTTAGAAGGTGAGGATGTGACCGGTGAAATCCGCACGCAGGAAGTGAGTAATACGGCTTCGCGGGTTGCTGCCTTCCCACGCGTGCGTGAAGCATTGCTGCGTCGTCAGCGAGCATTCCGTGAAGAGCCGGGTTTAATTGCAGATGGCCGTGATATGGGCACAGTCGTGTTCCCCGATGCACCGGTAAAAATCTTCCTTGATGCAAGTTCAGAAGAGCGTGCTCATCGGCGTATGCTACAGTTGCAGGAGAAGGGCTTTAATGTTAACTTTGATCGCCTTTTATCCGAGATAAAGGAACGCGACGACCGCGATCGTAATCGTGCAATCGCGCCTTTAGTGCCTGCTTCTGATGCTCTGGTGCTGGATTCGACCAGCATGTCCATTGAGCAAGTGATTGAAAAGGCACTTGATTATGCCCGCCAAAAGCTGGGCATTTAATCTATTCGGTAACTGAATTGCTGTAACCCTGTACCAGGGATCCGGTGCTGGGCATGTGAAACAACCCCATCCGACAATGACGTCAGGTGGACGTTAAATTGAAGAATCCTAAGATTATCAATATGACTGAATCTTTTGCTCAACTATTTGAAGAATCACTGAAAGAAATCGAAACCCGTCCGGGTTCCATCGTTCGTGGCGTTGTTGTCTCTATCGACAAAGACGTAGTCCTGGTTGATGCGGGTCTGAAATCTGAGTCTGCAATTCCTGCAGAGCAGTTCAAGAACGCAGCCGGCGAACTGGAAATCCAGGTTGGCGACGAAGTTGACGTTGCGCTTGACGCAGTTGAAGACGGCTTCGGTGAAACCCTGCTGTCCCGTGAGAAAGCTAAGCGTCACGAAGCTTGGATCACGCTGGAAAAAGCTTACGAAGAAGCTGAAACTGTTACCGGTGTTATCAACGGCAAAGTTAAAGGTGGCTTCACAGTTGAGCTGAACGGTATTCGTGCGTTCCTGCCAGGTTCACTGGTTGACGTTCGTCCGGTTCGCGATACTCTGCACCTGGAAGGCAAAGAGCTTGAGTTCAAAGTCATCAAGCTTGATCAGAAACGTAACAACGTGGTGGTTTCTCGCCGCGCAGTTATCGAATCTGAAAACAGCGCTGAACGCGATCAGCTGCTGGAAAACCTGCAGGAAGGCATGGAAGTTAAAGGTATCGTTAAGAACCTCACTGACTACGGCGCATTCGTGGATCTGGGTGGCGTTGACGGCCTGCTGCACATCACTGACATGGCTTGGAAACGCGTTAAGCATCCGAGCGAAATCGTCAACGTGGGCGACGAAATCACTGTTAAAGTGCTGAAATTCGACCGCGAGCGTACTCGTGTATCCCTCGGCCTGAAACAGCTGGGCGAAGATCCATGGGTTGCTATCGCTAAGCGTTACCCAGAAGGCACCAAGCTGACTGGCCGTGTAACCAACCTGACCGATTACGGCTGCTTCGTTGAAATCGAAGAAGGCGTTGAAGGCCTGGTACACGTTTCTGAAATGGACTGGACCAACAAAAACATTCACCCATCTAAAGTTGTTAACGTGGGCGATGTTGTTGAAGTTATGGTTCTGGACATCGACGAAGAACGTCGTCGTATCTCCCTGGGTCTGAAGCAGTGCAAAAACAACCCATGGCAGCAGTTCGCTGAGACCCACAACAAAGGCGATCGCGTTGAAGGTAAAATCAAGTCAATCACTGACTTCGGTATCTTCATCGGCCTGGACGGTGGCATCGACGGTCTGGTTCACCTGTCAGACATCTCCTGGAACGCGACTGGCGAAGAAGCCGTTCGTGAGTACAAAAAAGGCGACGAAATCGCTGCCGTTGTACTGCAGGTTGATGCAGAGCGCGAGCGCATCTCTCTGGGCGTGAAGCAGTTGGCTGAAGATCCATTCAACAACTACATCACCCTGAACAAGAAAGGCGCTATCGTTAACGGTAAAGTCACTGCAGTAGATGCTAAAGGTGCTACAGTAGAATTGGCTGATGGCGTTGAAGGTTACCTGCGCGCTTCAGAAGCTTCACTGGACCGTATCGAAGACGCAACTCTGGTTCTGAGTGTTGGTGACGACGTTGAAGCTAAATTCACCGGCGTTGACCGTAAGAACCGCGTTGTAAGCCTGTCTGTTCGTGCTAAAGACCAGGCTGATGAGAAAGAAGCTATCAACACTGTTAACACCAAACAGGAAGAAAGCAACTTCTCTAGCGCTATGGCTGAAGCGTTCAAAGCGGCTAAAGGCGAGTAATCGACCCGAGGCACCGGACGATGTCAATCGTCCGGTTTCGGTAAAAGCTGTCATACCTTTCCCATTAAGGATTAACCGGAGGTTACATGACCAAGTCAGAACTTATTGAAAGACTTGCTGGACAGCATACTCATATTCCGGCGAAAGTCGTTGAGGATGCAGTTAAAGAGATGCTCGAGCACATGGCCACTACGTTGGCACAGGGCGAGCGCATTGAAATCCGGGGATTCGGCAGCTTTTCTTTGCACTACCGCGCACCGCGCACTGGTCGTAACCCGAAAACGGGTGACAAAGTGGATCTGGAAGGTAAATACGTTCCCCACTTCAAGCCGGGCAAAGAATTGCGTGACCGTGCAAATATCTACGGCTAAGCCGTTACCGAACGACAAAGCGACACCTCCGGGTGTCGTTTTTTTTGCTCTAAATTCATTGTTGTGAACATGATTCCTAAACCCACATCAACAATGAAAACCACGCCGATTTTTTGGCATCCGTAATCCAGCTCTCCCCATTCCTGAAAGCTATTCCTGCCAATTGCACGCAAACTGGTGCCCATTGCGGGAGAAAAGTGATGCGTATAACAGGGATTGCAGTAGCCAGAATCATGATCCTGGCAGCGCTACCATTAGGTTTGCTACCTCAAATACCGACCATGGGAATGATTGCAGTGATGGTGCTATTAGCACTGATTGTGGCATCCCTGCCTTGGGCTGGGCTGCGTCTTATTGGCATGGGTATCCTGCTTCTGGCGTGGGCGCTACTGGAAGCGAGACAGATGCTGAATGTGATTGACCAGCTTTCAATGGCGCCAGCCGAAGTGACGCTGCGTATTGTTGATGTGAAGGAAAATCAACAGCAATTTAAAGCCCAGATTATTCGTGTGGGTGAGCGATATCAGTTCCCGCCGTTGTTTGTCAGTATTAATGCGGAGCCGGGTGAATCGGGGTATTGTGCGGGGCAGCGCTGGAAAATGACCTTACGCTTGCGTGCAGTGCATGGTCGTTTGAATGAAGGCGGGTTTGATGCCCAACGTTTTGCGCTGGCAAACCATACGCCTTTGCAGGGGAGAATCATTAAGCAGCAGGCGGAATCGGTAAATTGTCATTTGCGAACGCAGGTTATGCGCCATCATCAACCTCTTTTTGAACACCTGCAACAATCTGCCATTTTGCAGGCGCTGGCTTTTGGTGAACGTGAGAACATGACCAAAACTCAGCGACAACTATTACGTGAGACCGGAACCGCACACTTAATGGCGATTTCCGGCATGCATATTGCGCTAGCGGCCAGTGTTGGCTGGATGATAGTACGTGGCTTACAGTTGCTGCAGCCTGCGCACACCATCGGTTATCTGCTGCCACTGATGGGGAGCATCATTACCGCGACAATCTACTGCTGGCTGTCGGGCAGCCATGCACCAGCACAGCGCGCGCTGGTCGCGCTACTACTGTGGACGACGATAAGAATCGCTGGCTGGCAGTTAACAGGCTGGCAGATTTGGACACTTTGCATGGGGGTACTACTTTGGCTTGATCCCCTCACCGTCTTATCTGAAAGCTTTTGGCTCTCTGCTCTTGCCGTCGCCATGTTAATCATCTGGTTCCAGTGGTTTGCCTTGCCGGATCGATACCGTGAGGCCAGGCGCTGGCTGCCGCTGAGATTGCTGCACTTACAGCTTGGCATGATGATACTGATGGCTCCTCTGCAGATTTTTCTATTTCAGGGAATCAGCCTCAGTGCACTGGTCGCTAACCTTATCGCGGTGCCGGTGGTATCGCTTATCACCGTTCCATTGATACTGCTGGCGCTTTTGCTGCCCATACAACCCATCGCTTCAGTACTGTGGCGGCTGGCGGATTTTTCTGTCAATCAGGTTATGCAGGGCCTGGCATACTTGCCAGCAGGATGGTGGCCGTTAAATGATGCCTTGCCCGCAGTGGCCCTGCTATGGGGTGGTTTATTTCTGTGGCGCAGTGGTTTGCTGAATAACACGCTGATGCTTTGCTGCGGCTGCGCACTGGCATTTCTGTTATGGCGTCATCAGTCTGAGCAAGATGACTGGCAGATTGATGTGCTGGATGTGGGCCATGGCCTGGCCATCGCTATTACACAGGGTAACGAAGTGGTGTTGTACGATGCAGGTCCACGCTGGAATGAAGATGATGCGGGCGCGCGCGTGATACTGCCATGGTTACTGTATAAGGGACGACAGCTAAACACGGTGGTGGTAAGTCATAAGCATCTGGATCATCGGGGTGGGCTGAATTCACTGCATCAGGCCAATCCCAATATGATGATCCGCAGTGCATTGGGTGAAGCGGGGCATTTACCCTGTCAGCGAGGAGAGCAGTGGCAATGGGGCAAACTGACCTTCACGGCACTCTGGCCGCCTGCGGGAAATACGCAAGGGCAAAATAATGACTCCTGTGTCGTACGTGTAGACGATGGAGCTGTCAGCCTGCTGCTCACCGGGGATATTGAGTTAGAAGCAGAAAGAAAATTGGTGGCATTAGAGAAAGCTCAGCTCACCAGCACGTTAATGCAGGTCCCACATCATGGTAGCCGAACCTCTTCGGGGCCTTTACTGTTACGTAGTGTTGCAGGAAAGGGCGCGGTGGCATCGGTAGCGCGCTATAACGCCTGGCGCATGCCAGCCGCCGCAGTGGTGGAACGCTATCGCCAACAGGGCTATATCTGGTATGACACGGCACAATCCGGGCAAGTCCACATTGGTATTCGGCAGGGTGAATGGCAGATTAAGGGATTGAGGGAGCAAATAAAACCTCGCTGGTATCATCAGTGGTTTGGCGTCAAACGTGAATCCAGGTAGAATGAGCGGCTATTTCAAACAGCGTGAATAAATAATGCATCAAGACAAAGATCTCTCAACGTGGCAAACGTTCCGCCGACTCTGGCCGATGATTGCGCCGCACAAAGCAGGACTGTTTGTGTCTGCGGTGGCGCTGATTCTTAATGCGGCCGGCGATACCTTAATGTTGTCGCTGTTGAAACCTTTACTGGATGATGGCTTCGGTAAGGCCGATCGTTCCGTCATGCTTTGGATGCCTCTGGTGGTGATTGGCTTGATGCTGGTGCGTGGCGTGACCAGCTACATTTCCAGTTATTGCATCTCTTGGGTATCGGGCAACGTGGTCATGAATATGCGTCGCCGCTTGTTTGGCCACATGATGGGCATGCCCGTGGCGTTCTTTGACCAGCAATCAACCGGCACATTGCTGTCACGCATCACTTATGATTCCGAGCAAGTTGCTTCGTCCTCTTCCAGTGCACTGGTGACGGTCGTACGCGAAGGTGCCTCGATCATTGGCCTGTTTATCATGATGTTCTACTACAGCTGGCAGCTGTCGTTGATTTTGATTGTCCTTGCGCCGATTGTTTCCTTTGCGATTCGCACGGTGTCCAAACGCTTCCGCAGCATCAGTAAAAACATGCAGAACACCATGGGACAAGTGACCACCAGCGCGGAACAGATGCTGAAAGGGCATAAAGAGGTGCTGATCTTCGGTGGTCAGGATGTTGAAGCGCAGCGTTTCTCGCTGGTGAGCAACAAAATGCGCCAGCAGGGCATGAAACTGGTGTCGGCCTCTTCCATTTCCGATCCGGTCATTCAGCTGATTGCTTCTCTGGCCCTGGCGTTTGTGCTCTACGCCGCCAGTTTCCCTAGCGTGATGGAAACCCTCACCGCCGGTACCATCACTGTGGTGTTCTCATCGATGATTGCCTTGATGCGCCCATTGAAGTCACTGACTAACGTCAACGCCCAGTTCCAGCGCGGTATGGCTGCTTGTCAGACCTTGTTCTCTATCCTGGATAGCGAGCAGGAAATCGATAATGGCAAGCGTGAAATTACGCGTGCCAAAGGCGATGTGGAATTCCGCAATGTGACTTTCACTTATCCCGGCCGTGAAGTGCCTGCGCTGCGTGATATCAATCTGTCGCTGCCAGAAGGCAAGACGGTGGCGCTGGTAGGGCGTTCTGGTTCGGGTAAATCGACCATGGCGAGCCTGCTGACCCGCTTCTACGATATTGATGCCGGCGAAATTCTGCTCGACGGTCACGATCTGCGCGAATATACCTTGCGCTCCCTGCGTAATCAGGTGGCGCTGGTTTCCCAGAATGTCCATCTGTTCAATGACACCATCGCCAATAACATTGCTTATGCACGTAATGGTGAATACACCCGCGAACAGATTGAACAGGCAGCGACTATGGCGCACGCCATGGACTTCATTAAGAAGATGGACAACGGCCTGGATACCGTGATTGGTGAGAACGGCGTGTTGCTGTCTGGTGGCCAGCGTCAACGTATCGCCATCGCGCGCGCATTGCTGCGTGATTGCCCGATTCTGATCCTCGATGAAGCGACCTCAGCACTGGATACCGAATCCGAGCGCGCGATTCAGGCCGCTCTGGATGAGCTGCAGAAAAACCGCACTTCGCTGGTTATCGCGCACCGCCTGTCGACCATCGAAAAAGCCGATGAAATCGTGGTCGTCGAAGATGGTCGTATCGTTGAGCGCGGTACGCACAGCGTGCTGCTGGCCGAAAAGGGTGCCTATGCTCAGCTTCACAAACTGCAGTTTGGTCAATGATTGAACGCATCTGGAGCGGGCGCTCGCCACTGTGGCTACTATTGTGGCCACTGAGTTTGCTGTATGGGGCAATCAGCAGTTTGATACGCCTCAGCTATCAGCGTGGCTGGCGTAAAAGCTGGCGTGCGCCTTGCCCGGTGATTGTGGTGGGTAATCTGACGGCTGGCGGCAACGGTAAAACCCCGGTGGTGATTTGGCTGGTTCAGGCGCTGCAACAGCGTGGCCTGCGCGTTGGCGTTGTCTCACGCGGTTATGGTGGAAAGGCTGAGCGTTATCCCCTGCTGGTGACGGCCGATACCCCGACATCACAAGCCGGCGACGAGCCGGTGTTAATCGCGCAGCGTACTCAGGTGCCGGTAGCCGTCGCACCTCAACGCCGTATGGCGGTAGAAGGACTGTTGGCCGCACAGGATCTGGATGTAATCATTACCGACGACGGGCTGCAACATTACGCGTTGCAGCGCGATCGTGAAATCGTGGTGGTGGATGGTGTCCGTCGCTTCGGTAATGGCTGGTGGCTGCCCGCAGGTCCGATGCGTGAGCGCGCATCCCGGCTGCAGAGCGTCAATGCCATCATCGTTAATGGTGGAGAGGCGCAAGCCGGTGAGATCGCCATGACGTTGCGTCCCGGTAAGGCGATCAATCTGGTGAACGGTGAGACAGCGAACCTCGATCAATTGCCAGAAACGGTGGCGATGGCCGGTATTGGTCATCCGCCGCGGTTCTTCAATACGTTGCAGCAGCACGGTATCCAGCCGGTGGCAGAAATCGCGTTTGCCGATCACCATGCTTATAGCGAAGAGGAGTTGCAGCGTTTGACGCAAACTCATCAATGCCTGCTGATGACCGAAAAAGACGCAGTAAAATGCCGTAGTTTTGCACGTGACAACTGGTGGTATCTACCGGTTGATGCCGATTTGTCGGGGGCATCCCTTGATGCTTTACTCGCCGATGTGACCCAACTCTGCACGACTGCGCGCGACTCCCGTTCGCGCTAAACCTGCTCAAAGGGAATCGAGTCATGACCACATCATCGTCCCTTTCATTACAAACTGCTCGTCATTTACACCTGGCTGCTCAGGGGTTGTTACGCCCACCGAGCCGCCGCGCCCGCCTGGCCGATATCCATGCCTGCGTGCGGCAGATGTCACTGCTGCAAATCGACACCATCAATGTCGTCGCCCGCAGCCCTTATCTGGTGCTGTTCAGCCGCCTTGGCGCTTATCCCACACAGTGGCTGGAAGATACATTGGCCTCCGGTGCGCTGTTTGAGTATTGGGCGCACGAAGCCTGTTTTATCCCCTTCGAAGATTACCCGTTGCTGCGCCATCGCATGCTGGAGCCGCAGCGGCTGGGATGGAAATATAACGAGCAGTGGGTAAACGAACATCAGCAGGAAATTGCTGCCTTACTCAATCACATCGCCGAAAATGGCCCGGTACGCGCGGCTGATTTTGCCAGTGATAAGCACACTAAACCCGGCTGGTGGGCCTGGAAACCCCACAAGCGGCATCTGGAAAACTTGTTCAGCGCAGGTGAGTTGATGGTGGTCGAGCGCCGTAATTTCCAGCGTGTGTACGATCTGAGAACGCGAGTGATGCCTGATTGGGATGATGAACAACATGCACTCAGTGAAGCGGAAGCGGTACAGGCGATGCT
This sequence comes from Pantoea sp. BL1, assembly GCF_000963985.1. Lineage (NCBI taxonomy): Bacteria > Pseudomonadati > Pseudomonadota > Gammaproteobacteria > Enterobacterales > Erwiniaceae > Pantoea > Pantoea sp. BL1. The sequence goes on from NZ_JZRH01000055.1 coordinate 57,949, forward strand.
GGGGTACAGTGCTCGCAGCCTGGGTATATTTCGCGCCAGTTGGTTGGCCGATTACTATCGACTGAAGCGTGCCCCCCTGCAATCCTGGATTAAGGATGCCGAAGCACAAGGCGAAATCGTGTGCGTTGAGGTGGAACAGCTCGGTGAGATGTGGCTGCATACGAGCTTGTTACCTCTGCTGGACAAAATGCCCAGCGCCACCCACACGGCCTTGTTGTCACCGTTCGATCCGGTGGTATGGGATCGCCGACGTGCACTGGAGTTGTTTAATTTCGATTACCGCATTGAGTGCTATACCCCCGCTGAGAAGCGCGTCTATGGTTACTTTGTTCTGCCGGTGTTACACCGAGGTGCACTCGAAGCGCGTATTGATGCAAAGATGGACCGCCAGGCGCAGCAGCTGATTATTCGCGCATTCTGGCTTGAGCCGGGCGTGCGTGTCACCCAGGCCTTTCTGAGTGATGTGCAAAAAGCCATCAGTCGCTTTGCACAATGGCAAGGTGCCGATGAGGTCATCGTTGAAAATGCCCCTGCCGAACTGCTTGCTGTCTGGACGCACCGTTGGGTTATCAACGATTAAGTTCATCGTAATAATGCCGCGCCCGGCGCACTGTGCTTCGGGTGCGCTATGGTATGCTAGGCGCCAGACAAATCGGTGCTGAAAGGAGAAAATTATGGATCACCGTTTACTTGAGATTGTTGCCTGTCCGGTTTGCAACGGAAAACTGTATTTCAACAAAGAGCAGCAGGAGCTGATTTGTAAACCAGACGGCCTGGCTTACCCGGTGCGCGATGGCATTCCGGTATTGCTGGAAGTGGAAGCACGTACCCTGTCTGTTGAAGAGATCCATCCATGAGTTTTGTCGCCATTATTCCGGCGCGTTACGCATCAACGCGCCTGCCCGGCAAACCGCTGGTGGATATTCACGGTAAACCGATGGTCGTACACGTGATGGAGCGTGCACGCGAGTCGGGTGCCGATCGTGTGATTGTGGCGACCGATCATCCCGAAGTGGCTGCTGCGGTCAAGGCCGCCGGTGGAGAAGTGTGCATGACGCGCGCAGATCACCAGTCGGGCACCGAGCGTCTGGCGGAAGTGATTGAGAAATATCAGTTTGCCGATGACACCATTATCGTCAACGTGCAGGGCGACGAGCCGATGATTCCGGCAGAAATCGTGCGCCAGGTCGCCGATAATCTGGCGCAGGCCGATGCGGGGATGGCGACATTAGCCGTGCCGATTACCGATGCAGAAGAGGCCTTTAACCCCAACGCGGTTAAAGTGGTCATGGACGCGAAAGGCTATGCACTTTACTTCTCACGCGCCACCATTCCGTGGGATCGCGAGCGCTATGCGAAATCGCGCGAACAGATTGGCGACACTTTGCTGCGTCACATTGGCATTTACGCCTATCGCGCTGGCTTTATCCGACGTTACATTGCGTGGGAACCTTGCCCGTTAGAGCAGATTGAATTGCTGGAGCAGTTGCGCGTGCTGTGGTACGGCGAGAAGATTCACGTTGCCGTAGCGCAAACCGTGCCAAGCGTTGGCGTGGACACACCAGAGGATCTGGTTCGTGTTCGTGCGGCTATGCAGGGGTAAAGCCCGACCGGCCAGCCGCTCGCGCTGGCCATAAAGTTTGATCTGGCGCTAAGTTTCGCGCCACCATGACCTCCAGGATAGTGAAGTCAATTGACTGCGGAGGATAACGCATGGAACAGCTCCGTTCAGAACTGGCGTTGATACTGGGTGAAGGTATCAGCCGCCTCGAAACCATTAGCGAACAGGCGCAATCGCGGCTGTATGCACTCTATGACAACGACGGCAAACCGATGCCGCTGGTGGCGAAGTATTTTCGTCATCAAGGCCGCGCAGCGCTTGAAGCCAAAAAACTCACTATGTTAGGTCATGATGGCCTGGTGACAGTCCCTGCGGTTTTTGGCCTGGTGTTGAGTCAGCAGCCGCCGGTACATGAAATGCTGCTGATGGCGCGTTTCAATGGCGTCTCCGCCGAGGCGCCAGCCCGCACTGCCGTGCGCTGGGAGCAATTGTGTGAGCAGATTGTCGAGGGTGTACTCGGCTGGCACCGCATTGACAGCCATGGATTGGTGGGAAGGGTTGATAGCGTGCAGGAAAACAACTGGCCAGCCTGGTATCGCCAGCGCGTCGAAGTGCTATGGGCCACGCTGGGCTATCTGTCACCGCCATTTTTCACTCTGGAGGATCGGCAAATCCTCTATCGCAGCCGTCAGCAATTAACCAGACTTTTTAACGACTTTGACGATCCCTGCGTGCTGATGCACGGTAACCTGCGCTTATCCAGCATGTTGAAAGATGCGCGCAGTGACCAGTTGGTGGCGATGATGCAACCGGGCAATATTCTTTGGGCTCCGCGTGAATATGAGTTAATTCGTCTGGCGGATAGTGGGGCCGAAGCCTCACTGCTGCAACACTACCTGCAGCGCGCGCCCGTCTCTGAAGGCTTTATCTGGCGGCGCTGGCTGTATCAGCTATGGGATTGTGTCGATACGTTGGTGAGCAGCGGACAGTTTGATCGTCCGCGCTTTGATCACGCCCGTGAGCAGTTACTTCCCTGGCTCGGATGACAGAAAATCATCGCCGCGCAGCTTTTGCCAGGCCAGGCCCAGGGTTTCGTAAATCGCACGTTCACTGTGACCCAGCCACAGCGGAGAAGGCAACATGCGGTCCCAGGCACTGATTGGCGAGGTAATCGCGAGCTGATTGGCCGGTGCGGCGATGGGGTTCAGACCTGCGCTCAGGAAGAAATGCATCGCACGTGGCAAGTGGTTCGCCGATGAGACTAACAGGAAAGGGTGATTGCCGATAGTTTGTTTGACAGCCAGCGCTTCTTCACCCGTATCATGCGGTTGGTCCAGCGTGATAATCGCCGAACCCGGCACTCCCAGACTCTCGGCGACTTCCGCCGCCACGCTGGCATTGCTGCGAGGGTTGTATCCTGCAGCAGCGCCAGTGAAAATCATTTTTGCTTGTGGATTCCGACGCCATTGGCGCACACCTTCTGTTACGCGCGGCAGGCTGTTGTTGAGCAAATTAGAACTCGGTGCCCAATTCGGATTGAAGGTGTAGCCACCGCCCAGCACGACGATATAATCCACCGGTTCGCTACCGTTCCAGGTGGGATAATGCTGTTCGATGGGGCGCAACAGACGATCGGCTACGGGTTGCAAGCTGAGCAATAAGAGCAGCAACCAGCTAAAAGAGATCAGAATTTTGCCGCCTTTTTGCCAACGGCTAAACCAGAGAAGTAAAAGTCCCACCGCCATGAGCAACAACAGCAGTGGTAAAGGTAATAACATCGCGCCAATCCATTTCTTTAAGGCAAAAAACATCGAAATTTGCTCCTTTTGTCCGAAAAAACAGCAGCCAGACAGTTACTGTGGCGTGAAAGGTTCATTCTTGTTGAGCCTGTGACAAAATAGCACAAGTTGAATGCAGCACAGTGGAGCCATCATCATGCAGGATCGTAACTTTGACGATCTGGCGGACAAATTTTCGCAGAACATTTATGGCACCCGCAAAGGGCAGGTACGGCAGGCGATCCTGTGGGACGAACTGGATGCGCTGTTACCGACATTGCCTGAAGGCGCACTGTCAGTGCTGGATGCCGGCGGTGGCGTAGGACAAATCTCCTGTGGATTAGCGGCACGCGGCCATCAGGTGCTGTTGTGCGATCTCTCCGCTGAGATGTTAAAGCTGGCTGAAGCGCATGCGCACACCGAGGGTGTGAGCCACAACATGCAATTCAAACAAATTAGCGCGCAGCAGGTGGGCGAACATTTGGATCGGCCGGTTGATCTGGTATTGTTTCACGCTGTGCTGGAGTGGGTGGCAGAACCGGAAGCGGTGCTGCGTGCCTTGTGGCACACGCTGAAGCCCGGTGGTGTGCTGTCGTTGATGTTTTACAATGCGCATGCCCTGACGTTCCGCACCCTGCAACTCGGCAATTTCGGCTATCTGCGTGCCAATATGACTAAACGCAAAAAGCGTACGCTGTCACCGGATTTCCCGCGCGATCCTCAGGACGTTAATCGCTGGTTGAGTGATGCGGGCTTTGAGATTGAACAGCGTGCAGGCATTCGCGTGTTTTGTGATTACATGAAACCGCCACCGCCCGGCGTCGTCAAAAGCGTTGAAGAGATTATTGAGATGGAACGGCGCTACTGTCGTCAGGAGCCCTTTTTAAGTTTAGGGCGCTATATCCACGTGACCGCGCGCAAACCCAGGTAGAAGGATCAACTATGAGCGAATTTTCCCAGACGGTCCCCGAATTGGTGGCATGGGCGCGCAAGAATGACTTTTCACTTGCGTTGCCGGTAGAACGTCTGGCCTTTTTGCTGGCTATCGCCACCTTAAACGGTGAGCGCATGGACGGTGAAATGAGTGAAGGTGAACTGATCGACGCGTTTCGTCACGTCAGTAAAGCCTTTGAGCAAACCCACGAAACCGTGCAGGTGCGTGCCAACAACGCCATCAATGACATGGTGCGTCAGCGCCTGCTCAATCGCTTTACCAGCGAGCTAACTGAAGGCCACGCGATTTATCGTCTGACGCCGTTGGCCATCGGCATTACCGATTACTACATTCGCCAGCGCGAGTTTTCCACGCTGCGCCTGTCAATGCAGCTGTCGATTGTGGCGCAGGAACTAAAACGCGCCGCCGATGCTGCTGAAGAAGACGGTGACGAATTCCACTGGCATCGCAATGTCTTTGCCCCGCTGAAATATTCCGTGGCCGAGATCTTCGACAGCATCGACATGACACAACGTCTGATGGATGAGCAGCAACAAGCGGTGAAAACCGATATCGCTGACCTGCTCAACAAAGACTGGCGTGCCGCGATTTCAAGCTGTGAACTGCTGCTGTCCGAAACCTCCGGCACATTGCGTGAACTGCAGGATACGCTGGAAGCAGCGGGTGACAAATTGCAGGCCAATCTGTTGCGTATTCAGGACGCTACGCTGAGCAGCCCGGATTTGGGCTTTGTCGATAAGCTGGTGTTTGACCTGCAAAATAAGCTGGACCGCATCATCAGTTGGGGTCAGCAGGCCATCGATTTGTGGATTGGCTACGACCGCCACGTGCATAAATTTATTCGTACCGCCATCGATATGGATAAGAACCGCGTCTTCGCGCAGCGTTTACGTCTTTCGGTGCAGAACTACTTCGATCAGCCCTGGGCGCTGACCTACGCGAATGCCGACCGTCTTTACGATATGCGCGATGAAGAGATGACGCTGCGTAATGATGAGGTGATGGGCGAACTGCCGCCAGAGATGGAGTACGAAGAGTTTAACGAGATTCGCGAGCAGCTTGCCGCGATGATCGAAGAAGCATTGCAGATTTACAAGCTGGAGCAAAAGCCGCTCCATCTCGCGACGGTGATGCGCGATTATCTGGCGCAATACCCGCGTGCGCGCCACTTTGATTTGGCGCGTATCGTCATCGATCAGGCAGTACGCCTCGGTGTCGCCGAAGCTGATTTAGCCGGTCTGCCGGCAGAATGGCAGACTATTAATGATTACGGAGCCAAGGTGCAGGCACATGTCATCGACAAATATTGAACAAGTGATGCCAGTTAAACTGGCGTTGGCACTGGCAAACCCGATTTTCCCGGCGCTCGATAGCCAGTTACGCGCGGGACGCCACATTGGTATTGAAGAGCTGGATAATCACGCTTTTCTGATGGATTACCAGGAGTACCTGGAAGAGTTTTATGCGCGCTACAACGTTGAGCTGATGCGCGCGCCGGAAGGATTCTTCTATTTGCGTCCACGTTCAACCACACTGATTCCACGCTCGGTGCTGTCCGAGTTGGATATGATGGTCGGTAAGATCCTGTGTTACCTCTACCTCAGCCCGGAGCGTCTGGCTAATGAGGGGATTTTCACCCAGCAGGAATTGTATGACGAACTGCTGTCACTGGCGGATGAGAGCAAACTGCTCAAGCTGGTGAACCAGCGTTCGACCGGCTCTGACCTGGATCGTGCCAAGCTGCAGGAAAAAATGCGTGCTTCAATCAGCCGCCTGCGCCGCTTAGGTATGGTGTGGTACATGGGCAACGACAGCAGCAAGTTCCGCATCATGGAGTCGGTGTTCCGCTTCGGTGCGGATGTGCGCAGCGGTGATGATGCACGTGAAGCACAGCTGCGTCTGATCCGCGATGGCGAAGCCATGACGCTGGAGAACAAAGCCGCGGCCAATGAGAGTGATGATGCAGATAACGACAATGACGTTGAAAGCGATGCGAATGATAACGCGGAGGATGAACAGGAATGATTGAACGCGGTAAGTTTCGTTCGCTAACGCTGATCAACTGGAACGGCTTCTTTGCGCGTACCTTTGATCTCGATGAGCTGGTGACCACACTCTCCGGCGGTAACGGTGCCGGTAAATCAACCACCATGGCGGCTTTTGTCACGGCTCTGATCCCCGATCTCACCTTGCTGCACTTCCGTAACACCACCGAAGCGGGCGCGACCTCTGGCTCACGCGATAAAGGTCTGCACGGTAAACTGCGCGCAGGTGTCTGTTATGCGGTGCTGGATGTGGTCAACTCGCGCCATCAGCGCGTGGTGGTCGGCGTGCGTCTGCAACAGGTTGCCGGACGCGACAAAAAAGTCGATATCAAACCGTTCAGTATTCATGGTCTGCCGACCGATTCGCTGCCGACGGATATGCTGACTGAAATCCTTAACAGCCGCCAGGCGCGCGTGTTACCGCTGGCGGAAGTGAAAGAGCGTGTCGAAGCGCAGGAAGGCGTGCAGTTCCGTCAGTACAACTCAGTCACAGATTACCACGCCGTCCTGTTCGAGCTGGGCGTTGTGCCGCGTCGTCTGCGCACCGCCAGCGATCGCAGTAAATTCTATCGCCTGATTGAAGCCTCGCTGTACGGTGGTATTTCCAGCGCCATCACCCGTTCTCTGCGTGATTATCTGTTGCCGGAAAATGGTGGCGTGCGTAAAGCCTTCCAGGATATGGAAGCCGCGCTGCGTGAAAACCGCATGACGCTGGAAGCGATTCGCGTCACGCAGTCCGATCGCGACCTGTTCAAGCATTTGATCTCTGAAGCCACCAGCTATGTGTCGGCGGATTATATGCGTCACGCCAACGAGCGCCGCATTCACCTCGACGGCGCACTGCAGTTACGTAATGAACTGTTCACCAGCCGTAATCAGCTGGCTTCCGAGCAGTATCGTCACGTCGAAATGGCGCGTGAACTTTCTGAGCACAACGGTGCAGAAAGCGATCTGGAAACCGACTATCAAGGCGCCAGCGATCACCTGAATCTGGTCCAGACCGCCATGCGTCAGCAGGAGAAGATCGAGCGCTATGATGCCGATCTCGAAGAGCTGACCTATCGTCTGGAAGAGCAGAATGAAGTGGTGGCGGAAGCCCGCGAAGTGCAGGAAGAGAATGAAGCGCGTGCCGAAGCGGCTGAAATTGAAGTTGATGAGCTGAAAAGCCAGTTAGCTGATTTCCAGCAGGCACTCGATGTACAGCAAACCCGTGCCATCCAGTATCAACAGGCATTGCAGGCGCTGGAAAAAGCGCGCGCGCAGTGTCAGCTGCCCGATCTGACCATCGATAATGCGACGGAATGGCAGGAAACCTTCCAGGCACGCGAAGAAGAAGCCACCGAGCAACTTTTACGTCTGGAGCAGAAACTGAGTGTGGCCGAAGCGGCGCACAGCCAGTTTGAGCAGGCATTAGCGCTGGTGACCAGTATCGCCGGCGAAGTGAGCCGTCAGGATGCATGGCAAGTGGGGCGCGACTTATTGCGCGATGCCGCGAACCAGCGTCACCATGCCGATCAGCTCTCTTCGCTGCGCCTGCGTCTCAATGAGCTGGAAACGCGCCTGCGCGAGCAGCATGATGCCGAGCGCCTGTTAGCCGATTTCTGCAAGCGTCAGGGGCAACAATACGATGCCGACGCGCTGGAAGGGCTGCAGCGCGAGCTGGAAGCACAGATTGAACAGTTGAACGAAAGCGTGTCCGATGCCGGTGAACGCCGCATGTTGATGCGCCAGGAACTGGAACAGCTGCGTGAACGCATCACTGCACTGACGGCACGTGCGCCGCATTGGCTGGCCGCGCAGGAAATCCTGACGCAGCTCAGCGAGCAGACCGGGCAAGAGCTGACCAACAGCCAGCAGATTACTGAGTTCATGCAGCAGTTGCTGGAACGTGAGCGCGAAACCACCGTTGAACGTGACAATGTGTCAGCACGCAAACGTGAAGTCGAGCAGCAGATCGAGCGTTTAAGTCAACCTGGCGGGGCGGAAGATGCTCGCCTGACGCAACTGGCAGAACGATTTGGCGGCGTACTGCTGTCGGAAATTTACGATGACGTCACGCTGGATGACGCACCGTACTTCTCGGCGCTGTATGGCCCATCGCGTCATGCGATTGTGGTACCCGATTTATCTCTGGTGCGTGAACTGTTGGATGGCCTGGAGGATTGCCCGGAAGATCTCTATCTGATTGAAGGGGATCCGCAGGCGTTTGATGACAGCGTCTTCAGTGTTGATGAGTTGGAAAACGCCGTGGTTGTGAAGGTGGCTGAGCGTCAGTGGCGCTACTCCCGCTTCCCGAAAGTGCCGCTGTTTGGCCGTGCTGCGCGTGAAAACCAGCTGGAACTGCTGAACAATGAACGCGACCAGCTGGCAGAACGGTTTGCCACTTTGTCCTTTGACGTACAGAAAACGCAGCGTTTGCATCAATCCTTCAGCCGCTTTATCGGTAGCCATTTAGCGGTGGCGTTTGATGAAGATCCTGAAGCGCTGATCCGCCAGTTGAACAGCCGTCGTGGCGAGCTGGAACGGGGGCTGGCACAACATGAAAATGATAACCAGCAGCAGCGTGCCCAGTTTGAGCAGGCTAAAGAGGGCGTCAGCCAGCTTAACCGCCTGCTGCCACGCGTGAATCTGCTGTTGGATGATTCACTTGGCGATCGCTGCGAAGAGATCCGTGAACGCGTCGAAGAAGCTCAGGAAGCGGCGCGCTTCCTGCATCAGCATGGCGCTAAAATCAGCAAGCTGGAGCCGCTGGTGTCGGTGTTGCAAAGCGATCCGCAGCAGCACGATCAGCTGGAGCGCGATTACCAGCAAGCACAGCAGCAGCAGCGTGATGCGCGTCAGCAGGCCTTTGCCCTGACGGAGGTGGTACAGCGTCGCGCCCACTTTAGCTATGAAGATTCTGCCGGCATGCTAACCGGCAACAGCGATCTCAATGAAAAACTGCGCCAGCGTCTGGAGCAGGCTGAGGGTGAGCGCAGCCGTGCGCGTGAACGTCTGCGCGAACATCAGGCGCAGTTGACACAATATTCACAAGTGCTGGCATCACTGAAAAGTTCCTATGACGCCAAGCGCGACATGCTGAAAGAGTTGCAGCAGGAGATGCAGGATATCGGCGTGCATGCCGATGCCAGCGCCGAAGAGCGCGCCCGCGCCCGACGCGACGAACTGTATACCGCATTAAGCCATAACCGTGCTCGTCGTAATCAGCTGGAGAAACAGCTCACGTTCTGCGAAGCCGAAATGGACGGCCTGCAGAAGAAACTGCGCAAGCTGGAGCGCGATTATCATCAGATTCGTGAGCAAGTCGTCAGCGCTAAAGCAGGCTGGTGTACGGTGCTGCGTCTGGTGAAAGAGAACGGCATGGAGCGTCGCCTGCATCGTCGTGAGATGGCCTATCTGGGCGGAGATGAACTGCGTTCAATGTCGGATAAGGCATTGGGTGCACTGCGTCTGGCGGTAGCGGATAACGAACATCTGCGTGATGTACTGCGCATGTCGGAAGATCCAAAACGTCCAGAACGTAAAGTGCAGTTCTTTATTGCGGTGTATCAACATCTGCGCGAACGTATTCGTCAGGATATCATTCGCACTGACGATCCGGTTGAAGCCATCGAGCAGATGGAAATTGAGCTAAATCGTCTGACGGAAGAGCTGACAGCACGCGAGCAGACGCTGGCCATCAGTTCACGCAGCGCGGCGAATATCATTCGTAAAACCATTCAGCGTGAGCAGAACCGTATTCGCCAGCTGAACCAGGGCTTGCAGGCTGTGAGTTTTGGTCAGGTGCGCAGTGTGCGTCTGAATGTCAACGTCCGTGAAGCGCACTCCACGCTGCTCGATACCTTGTCTGAAGAGCATGAAGCGCATCAGGATCTGTTTACCAGCAATCGTCTGACCTTCTCCGAAGCGTTGGCAAAACTTTATCAACGTCTGAATCCACAGATTGATATGGGGCAGCGCACACCACAAACCATCGGTGAAGAGCTGCTCGACTACCGCAACTATCTTGAGATGGAAGTGGAAGTCAACCGTGGCTCCGATGGCTGGCTGCGCGCGGAGAGTGGTGCGTTGTCAACCGGTGAAGCGATCGGTACCGGTATGTCAATTCTGGTGATGGTGGTGCAGAGCTGGGAAGAGGAATCACGTCGTCTGCGCGGCAAAGATATTTCGCCATGCCGACTGCTGTTCCTTGATGAAGCGGCACGTCTTGATGCCCGCTCCATCGCCACCCTGTTCGAACTGTGTGAGCGTCTGGAGATGCAGCTGGTGATTGCAGCGCCAGAGAACATCAGCCCGGAGAAAGGCACGACCTACAAGCTGGTGCGTAAAGTGTTTAACAACACTGAACACGTGCATGTGGTGGGGCTGCGTGGGTTCTCGGCAGATCCTGTGCCAGCAAAACGCGACACGAGTGATATCGATTTAGAAACAGAAAATACCTGACGCTGAATCTGGTTAAAAAACAGCGCACCGTTTAATCTGTAAGCGGCATCTGCACACTGAGGCAGATGCCGTTTTTTATTTGTATACTCAACAATAAGAGTAAGGCTGTACATAGCGATAACAGGGCGCTGTGTCTTAGGTGAGAAGGGGGCAGGGATGTGGCTGAATAGAAGAAGCAGAATGAATCGTGCGGTACTCGCACTCAGTGTTTCACTGGTATTGTCGCCGCTGGCCACCAGCCATGCCGCGATCATTGCCGCTTTACCCGGAACGTCACATAGCGCCATGTCAGTGGCGGCGAGTCAGCATCAAATTCAGCAGGCTTTTGGCCCCAGTCAGCAACCTTTCTATCTGCCGGGATTAGCCGGTATCTACGCCGCGCGTAATATGGCGCCACTCTGGCAGGATCAGCAAGCGGTGCAGGCATTCCAGCAACAGCTGGCGGAAGTGGCGCTTTCTGGTGTCCAGCCACAGTTTACCCGTTGGGTTGAATTACTGACGAATCCCACGATTACCGGCATGGCGCGCGACATCGTGCTGAGCGATGCCATGTTGGGCTATTTGCAGTTTGTCGCCAATGTGCCGACGCAGGGTGAAACCTGGTTGTACAGCAATGTTCCTTACAAACTGACGATGCCGGGCGTTGCTGCCATTAACCAGTGGCAGAATGCGGTGAACGGTGGTGGCAGCCGCGCGTTTGTCATTTCGCTGGCACCGCAGCATCCTCAATATGCGCCGATGCACAGTGCGCTCAAAGCGCTGCTGACCGATAACCGCCCATGGCCGCAACTGCGCGACAGCGGGACGCTCCGCCCCGGCCAAATCAGCAACGATGTGCCTGCGCTTAGAGAGATTTTGCAGCGGACCGGCATGCTGACTGCCGCAACGCACAGCAGCACACCGACCCCAGCTGATGATGCCGTGCCGACAGCACCTGTGCCGGTCAGCCAGAGCAATCAGCCGATCGCGGTGAGCCCTTCGGCGGCCAGCGTCAATGATTTGTCTGCGCAGGCACCTGCGGCAACCGGTAACGTCGTGGCGAGTTCGACTCCTGCTGGCGACAATGTGTATGACGCCACGCTGGTGGAAGGGGTAAAACGCTTCCAGCACTGGCAAGGTCTGGCGGATGATGGGGCGATAGGCCCTCGCACGCGTGAGTGGCTGAATGTGTCACCGCAGATGCGCGCATCGTTGCTGGCACTGAATATCCAGCGCCTGCGTCTGCTGCCGGATGATATGCATAACGGCATTATGGTGAACATCCCCAACTATTCGCTCACCTATTACAACAACGGTGCCACGATTTTGTCATCGCGGGTGATTGTCGGTCGTCCCGATCGTAAAACGCCACTGATGCGCAGTGCGCTGAACAATGTGGTGCTCAATCCACCGTGGAATGTGCCTACTACGTTAGTGCGTCAGGATATCGTGCCGAAGGTCAAACAAGATCCCGGATACCTCTACAAGCACGGCTATACCTTACTGTCGGGCTGGAGTGCGGATGCCGAAGTGATCGATCCGTCGATGATTGACTGGCATATGGTTTCTGCAGCCAGTTTCCCGTATCGCATTCGTCAGGCGCCGGGCGCGATGAACTCGCTGGGTCGTTATAAGTTTAATATGCCGAGTTCCGATGCCATCTATTTGCACGACACGCCTAACCACGGGTTGTTCCAGCGCGATATTCGCGCACTGAGCTCCGGTTGTGTGCGCGTGAATAAGGCCTCTGAACTGGCCGACCTGCTGCTGCAGGATGTGGGCTGGAATGACAGCCGCATCACCGACACGCTGAAACAGGGCGACACGCGCTACGTGCCGATTCGCCACCGCATCCCGGTCAATCTCTACTACTTAACCGCATGGGTCGCGGCGGATGGACAGCCGCAGTATCGTACAGATATTTACAATTATGATAACCCTGCGCGTTCTGGTAGCCAGGTTCTGTCAAAAGCAGGAAAACTTCTCCTCTAGTCATTGATTTGCCAGTTTTCACCCCTATTCGAAAAGACCAGTACCCGTCGCAAAATTTCGGTTTTGCGCGGGTTTTGGTCATTCTGTGACACATTGCGGGTTGACTGACCTCCAGGCTGCGGTTACTGTTCGGCCTTGTGTGCTTTTTACACATTTTTTTGTCGCTTTAGATTAGGTAACCCCGCTACATGGCTAATTTTGATTCCCAACGTCGTCGATTACTCTTGATTGGAGGCGCAGCGGCAGGCTTGTCTCTGCTTCCTGGTTCCGCGCTGGCTTCGCTTTCCACCTCGCGCCCCCGAGTATTGACGCTTAATAACCTTCACACCGGTGAAACCCTTAAAACGGAGTTTTTTAACGGCAAGAGTTATGACAAGGATGAGTTAGCCCGCTTAAATCACTTCTTCCGTGATTACCGCGCCAATCAGGTGAAACACATCGATCCGCATCTGTTTGATCAGCTTTATCGTTTACAGATGGTGCTCAACACCCGCAAACCGGTGCAGCTGATCTCAGGCTACCGTACGCTGGCCACCAACAACATGCTGCGTGAATCGGGTCCTGGCGTGGCCAAACACAGCTATCACACCAAAGGGCAGGCGATGGATTTCCACATTGAGGGGATTTCATTGAGCAATGTTCGCAAAGCGGCGTTATCTATGCGCGCCGGTGGTGTAGGATATTACCCGCGCAGCAACTTCGTACACATTGATACCGGGCCTGCAAGGCACTGGTCCTGATACCGGCAGCGCTGCGTGTGTCGGTCATGGAGCGCTATGAATTACCACATTATTCCGGTTACGGCCTTTTCTCAGAACTGCTCGGTCATCTGGGATGACGAAACCCAGCAGGCGGCGCTGGTTGATCCCGGCGGTGATGCAGAGACCCTTATTGCCGTATTGGCTGAACGGGGATTAACGCCTGCACAAATTCTACTGACACATGGTCATCTTGATCATGTGGGGGCTGCTGCTGAACTCGCCGCACATTATCAAATTCCTATTGTTGGCCCTCACAAGCTGGATGCGTTCTGGCTGGATAATCTGCCAACGCAAAGCCGCATGTTTGGCCTGCCGGAATGTGCGCCACTGGCGCCAGATCGCTGGCTGGAAGAGGGCGAAACGGTGCAGGTTGGGAATGTCACGCTGGAAGTGCTGCTTTGCCCGGGTCATACGCCGGGACACATTGTTTTCTTTGATCGGGCTGGACGCTTGTTGATATCGGGCGATGTGATTTTTAATGGCGGTGTCGGACGTACCGATTTCCCGCAGGGCAGCCATAGCGATTTAATCAATGCGATTAACACTAAGCTGTTACCGCTGGGTGATGATGTGACCTTTGTGCCGGGCCACGGTCCGATTTCCACCTTAGGTCGGGAGCGCATCAGTAATCCGTTCCTGCAATAAAAAATGGGCCATTTAGGCCCATTTCTCATGCAACTGACTTGTTTAGAGTACAGCGACAATCGCTTCACACAGCGCAGACATATTGTCTGGCGTCATCCCAGCCACGTTCACACGACCAGAGTTAACGGCATAAACGCCGAACTCGTCACGCAGGCGCACAACCTGATCTTTGGTCAGGCCGCTAAACGAGAACATGCCATTCTGCTTAATGATAAAGCTGAAGTCCTGTTTCGCGCCTTTCTCTGCCAGGGTATTCACAAACAGCAGACGCATACGCTGAATGCGCTGACGCATGTCTGTCAGCTCCTGCACCCAGATGGTACGCAGCGCGTCGTTACCGAGGATAGTGGCGACCACAGCGGCACCGTGTGACGGTGGGTTAGAGTAGTTAGCACGGATGCTGTATTTCACCTGGCTAAAGGCGGTTTTCGCCACATCGCTGTTGGCGGCAACCAGCGTCAGTGCACCGACACGCTCGTTGTACAGGCCAAAGTTCTTGGAGTAAGAGCTGGCAACGATCAGCTCCTGATGAGACGCGGCGAAAATACGCAGGCCTTCGGCATCCTCATCCAGGCCACGTGCAAAGCCCTGGTAAGCGAAGTCGAACAGTGGCAGCCAACCCTTTTCCTGCGACAGCTTCGCCAGCTGTTGCCATTGGTCAGCGGAAGGATCGACGCCAGTCGGGTTGTGGCAGCAGCCGTGGAACAGCACGACATCACCGGCTTTGGCTTCCTGCAACGAGGCGACCATGCCTGCGAAATCGAGGCTATGGTTGGCTGCATCGTAGTACTGGTAATCACAGACTTCCAGACCCGCCGCGTTGAATACGTTTTTGTGGTTCGGCCAGCTAGGATTACTCACCCACACACGCTTCACATTGGTCTGCGTCGCAAGGAAATCCGCAGCGACGCGCAATGCACCGGTGCCACCTGGCGTTTGTGCTGTGCACGCGCGGCCCGCTGAAATCAGCGCGCTCTCTTTGCCGAACAGCAACTCCTGAGTGCAGCGAGCAAAATCGGCCAGGCCATCGATGCTCAGGTAATTTTTGGTGGTTTCATTTTCCAGCAGATACTGCTCAGCTTTTTTAACACTGGTGAGTACCGGTGTTTTACCGGTTTCATCTTTAAAGACACCAATGCCAAGGTTGATTTTATTCGGGCGGTCGTCGGCGCGAAACAGGTCAGCCAGTCCCAGAATAGGATCGGCGGGTGCGGCAGAGATCGATTCAAACATGAGTCAGTTCCGTTTGGGTGAACTTTAGCGAAATGAGCTATCAGGTTAGCGTCAGATGATACGCTTGCCAACCGCTGACATAAAAAAGAAATAAGCCGCGTGTATAAAGTAGTGGCGCTAATTGAGAAGCTGATCACTGAAAAGCAAAACGGAGCCCGAAGGCTCCGTTTTTAGGCGTTACGCAATGCTAATCGGGTGATTAGAACTGGTAAACCAGACCAACAGCTACAACGTCGTCGGTAGCGATACCCAGCGGGTTGTCATCATTCAGCTGGTTGATTTTGTAATCAACGTAGGTCGCCATGTTTTTGTTGAAGTAGTAAGTTGCGCCAACATCGATGTATTTAACCAGGTCAGCATCGCCGATACCTTCGATGTCTTTGCCTTTAGACTGGACATAAGCGATGGATGGACGCAGACCGAAGTCGAACTGGTACTGAGCTACAACTTCGAAGTTCTGTGCTTTGTTAGCGAAAGCAGAGAAATCACCTGAGCTGATTGGAGTTGAGTTACGGGTTTCACCGTACATCGCTGCCAGGTAGATGTTGTTAGCGTCATATTTCAGAGCAGTTGCCCAGTTTTCAGCGCGTTTACCTGCACCAACACCTGTGAGTACATTGGTGTTTGTGTCAGTATTACGTACTGTTCCTGCAGCCTGGTCGTTAGTACGGTCGCTGCTGCTATAAGCTGCTGCGAAACCTACACCAATTGGAGAGGTGTAAGAGGTAGACAGGCCATAGCCGTCACCATTTGCACGACGGATGTCAGAACGGTCATTTTTGCCTTGGTACTGTACTGCGAAGTTCCAACCGTCGACCAGACCGAAGAAGTTGGTGTTACGGTAGGTCAGCAGACCGGTGCTACGACCGTTCATGAAGTTATCTGAGTAACCAGAGTCACCACCGAATTCTGGCAGAACGTCAGTCCAGCCAATTGCGTCGTATACAACGCCGTAGTTACGACCGTAGTCGATTGAACCTGCATCGCCGAATTTCAGACCCGCGAAGCCCAGACGGGTTTTGTTGCCGTCTTGTGCATCAGAACCTTCAGAGTTATTAGCCTGAACGTTGTATTCCCACTGGCCGTAACCGGTCAGCTGGTCGTTAATCTGGGTTTCACCCTTGAAGCCGAAGCGAACATAGGTCTGGTCGCCATCGCTACCAGAATCATCAGAGAAGTAGTGCAGACCAACAGCTTTACCGTACAGGTCCAGTTTGTTGCCATCTTTGTTATAAATTTCTGCTGCGTTTGCTGCGCCGGCAGCTAACAGAGCAGGGATAACCACTGCAAGAATGTTGCGCTTCATCATTTTTTATTACCCTCATTGGAGTTATTTGGACATCTGCCACTGCCGTCAAGAAACCTTTACGGGAACCTTGAAAGAAGTTTGATGTCTCCTGTGTCTGCACGCATCTTTCCATCACAAGGTTGCTATTTCTAGCCCGAAAATGATTCAAATCTCGCAATTACGTATCAAAAAGAAATTATGTATTACAATTTGTAAAATATCGGGAACTTTGTGAGAGAACTCTAAATTTACAAAAATAAAAAAAGGCCGGCAGTGCCGACCTCGTTATATATATGAATTACTTATATTTAATCGCGAATTTTAGAAATTAGCGTTACGCGGGGTACGTGGGAAGGGGATAACATCCCTTACATTTTGTACGCCAGTGACATAGGCTATTAATCGTTCAAAACCTAATCCGAAGCCAGCATGTGGCACGGTGCCGTAACGGCGCAGGTCACGATACCACCAGTAATCTTCTTTGTTCAGACCCATTTCAGCCAGACGTGCATCCAATACATCCAGACGCTCTTCACGCTGTGAACCACCGATGATTTCACCAATGCCCGGCGCCAGAACATCCATTGCCGCCACGGTTTTACCATCTTCGTTCATACGCATATAGAACGCTTTGATATCTTTTGGATAATTCTTCACCACCACCGGCGCTTTGAAGTGCTTCTCGGCCAGGTAACGTTCATGTTCGGAAGAAAGATCCACACCCCAGGACACTGGGTTTTCGAATGTCTGGCCGCTTTTCAGCAGAATGTCGACCGCATCGGTGTAGTCCACCTGCGCGAAATCGGTTGTGACAAAACGTTCTAAGCGCGCAATCGCATCTTTGTCTACGCGTTCTGCGAAGAACGCCATATCGTCAGCACGCTCTTCGAGCACGGCCTTGAACACATACTTCAGCATGGCCTCAGCCAGCGCAGCAGCATCGTCAAGGTTGGCGAAGGCAACTTCCGGCTCCAGCATCCAGAATTCTGCTAAGTGACGGCTGGTGTTGGAGTTTTCGGCACGGAAAGTTGGGCCAAAGGTATAGACTTTTGACAGCGCACAGGCATAGGTTTCGGCGTTCAGCTGACCAGACACGGTCAGGAAGGCTTCTTTACCAAAGAAGTCTTTATCGTAATCGACTTTGCCTTGCGGATCGCGCGGCAGGTTTTCCATGTCCAGTGTAGAAACACGGAACATCTCGCCCGCACCTTCCGTATCGGATGCAGTGATCAGTGGGGTGGAAACCCAGAAGTAGCCATTTTCGTGGAAGAAACGATGCAGCGCCTGCGCCAGGGTATGACGTGTACGTGCCACAGCACCGACCAGGTTGGTGCGCGGGCGCAGGTGTGCGACTTCACGCAGATATTCAATACTGTGGCGCTTCGCGGCCATCGGATAAGTGTCCGGATCATCCACCCAGCCAGTGACTTCCACTTTGGTCGCTTGCAGCTCAAATGCCTGGCCTTCGCCCGGAGATTCCACCACTTTACCGGTGACAATCACTGAACAGCCCGTGGTCAGACGCAGCACTTCATCCTGATAATTATTCAGAGAATTATTGACGACGGCCTGAACGGGATTAAAGCAGGAACCGTCATAAACGGCGATAAAGGAAAGACCGGCTTTGGAATCTCTTCGGGTACGCACCCAACCACGTACGGTGACTTCACTGTCAACCGCGACACGGCCGTGCAGTACATCCGCTACAGGCACTACGCTCATAAATATCTCTCTATATATAGAAGTGGATAAAAGCCCCATTTCGGGGTTTTGCTATGTTACTTGCGAGCCATCAGGAAACAAGCAATTTTGCAGGGGGAAAGGGGAGATTTGTTGTGAAAGCGCAGGGTGCGAACACCCTGCATCAATGATTAGCTGGCTCTTTTCACCAGAGGAAGGTCGAATGCCTTGCGCAGGGCGCGCACGAAGGCTTTGTCCTGGCAGATGGTTTTACCTGGGCTGTCAGAAAGTTTCGCCACCGGTTTGCCGTTACAGCTCACCAGTTTGATCACGATGTTGAGCGGTGTCACGCCGGGGATATCGCAGGTGAGGCGGGTGCCGATGCCGAATACCACGTTGGCGCGTTGGCCAAAGTGGCGATAGAGCGCCAGCGCTTTGTCCAGATTGAGGTTGTCGGAGAACACCAGCGTTTTGCTTTTAGGATCAATATCCAGACGCCGATAGTGGGCAATCGCCTTTTCGCCCCATTCCACCGGATCGCCCGAATCATGGCGCAAGCCCTGATAACGATGTGCAAAACCGGGACCGAAATCACGCAGGAAAGCATCCATGGTGATGCAGTCTGTCAACGCGATACCGAGTTGGTCATCATATTCATCCAGCCAGGATTGCAGCGCCGCACGTTGGCTGTTGGCCAGCACCGGGCTAATTTGTTGATGCGCCTGGAACCATTCATGTGCCTGAGTGCCCACCGGGTTGAGCTGTAAGCGGCGCGCCAGATCATAGTTACTGGTGCCCACCAACCACGGGAATTCGGCTTTCAGGGTCGCGACGATCGTTTCCTGTACGTTTTTTGAGTAACGACGGCGTGTGCCGAAATCCATCAGCTGGAAGCGCGACATATCGAGATCGCCAACCTGCTCACGGAACGTCACCAGTTTTTGCTGCAGATGAGCCACCGCGTGCTCTACGCCAATGTCCGTTGTGCGATGGCGATGCACCACTTCACTGATCAGCGCCAGCAGCGGGACTTCCCATAAAATCACTTCGCGCCATGGCCCGCTGATTTGAAGGGCCAAACGGCCATTCTCATTGCGTACGTTGAC
Source organism: Pantoea sp. BL1 (assembly GCF_000963985.1). Classification (NCBI taxonomy): domain Bacteria; kingdom Pseudomonadati; phylum Pseudomonadota; class Gammaproteobacteria; order Enterobacterales; family Erwiniaceae; genus Pantoea; species Pantoea sp. BL1. Next base: position 77,415 of record NZ_JZRH01000055.1, read on the forward strand.
CTGAGAAGGATCAAAGCGGAATTGGCGCAGCCAGTTGAGGTAATCGGATTCAAAGAAAGGTAAGCCACTGAGGTAGTTATATTCGTCGTCGCTCAGGGCGAGAGAGGGCAGTGTATCGAGTTGCGCGCGAATCTCATCGGCATACTGGCCGAGCAATTCATCGCCGCGACAACGAAATTCTGCCGTTACCGGGACATCGTAGTAACGATGATAAACGGCCTGCTGCATATGAAGCTTATACGCATCGGTATCAAGCAGCGTGGTCAAAATCGGGGAAGCATGTCCAGTCATGGTGCGTTTCAGCATCCTCTTCCGCGGAGCAGAGCCCGGTGTCAACAAAGTCATAAAGACGCAGGAGTATAAAACAGTAATGACCGCGATCACACCATAATTGCGGGTGGCAGGTCGAGGGTCATTTGTGCCATTGTTAATGAATTGTAGCCTTTTCAGCAAAGGCACGCATTGTGCGTGGCAACGAAGGCGCAACCCGCTTAGACTTTGACGGGTAGACATTTCAACGATGCGAGAAGGACTTATGACGCAACAGCCGCAAATTAAATATCGCCACGACTATCGTGCGCCCGATTACACCATCACTGATATTGACCTGACTTTTGACCTCGATGCGGCTTCCACGCGCGTGACCGCCGTCAGTCAGGTGAAGCGTCTCGGTGCTGCGGATGCCGAACTGCGTCTTGATGGCGAAGATCTCACGCTGATCTCGCTGGCAGTGGATGGCAATCCTTGGTCACACTATCGTGAGGAAGAAGGTGTGTTGGTGTTAAGCCAGCTGCCGGAGAACTTTACGCTGACCCTCATTAATGACATTCATCCAGACAAAAACACCGCGCTGGAAGGGCTCTACAAGTCGGGTGATGCGCTCTGCACCCAGTGTGAAGCGGAAGGTTTCCGCCATATTACCTGGTATCTGGATCGCCCGGATGTGCTGGCGCGCTTTACCACCACGATTATTGCAGATGCTGCGAAATATCCATTCTTGCTGTCAAACGGCAACAAACTGGAGAGCGGTCGTCACGAGGATGGTCGTCACTGGGTGAAGTGGCAGGATCCGTTCCCGAAACCTTGCTACCTGTTTGCCTTGGTGGCCGGTGACTTTGATGTGCTGCGTGATAGCTTTACCACGCGCTCAGGGCGTGATGTGGCGCTGGAGATCTTTGTCGATCGTGGCAATCTCGATCGTGCCGACTGGGCGATGACGTCACTCAAAGCCAGCATGAAATGGGATGAAGAGCGCTTCAATCTCGAATATGACCTCGATATCTTCATGATCGTCGCGGTGGATTTCTTCAATATGGGCGCGATGGAGAATAAGGGCCTCAACGTCTTTAACTCCAAATATGTGCTGGCGAAAGCCGAGACCGCGACCGACAAAGATTACCTCGGCATTGAAGCGGTGATTGGTCACGAGTACTTCCATAACTGGACTGGAAACCGCGTCACCTGTCTAGACTGGTTCCAGCTGAGCCTGAAAGAGGGCTTAACCGTGTTCCGTGACCAGGAGTTCAGTTCTGATCTTGGCTCGCGTGCGGTGAACCGCATTGACAACGTACGTGTGATGCGCGGCGCGCAGTTTGCTGAAGACGCCAGCCCAATGGCGCACCCGATCCGCCCGGATCAGGTGATCGAGATGAACAACTTCTATACCTTGACCGTTTACGAGAAAGGCTCTGAAGTGATTCGTATGATGCATACCTTACTCGGTGAAGAGAATTTTCAGAAAGGCATGCAACTTTACTTTGAGCGTCATGATGGCAGTGCCGCGACCTGCGACGATTTTGTGCAGGCGATGGAAGATGCCTCCAATGTTGATCTGTCACAGCTCCGTCGCTGGTATAGCCAGGCCGGTACGCCGGTGCTGACGGTGCGTGACGACTACAATCCTGAGCTGGAGCAGTACACGCTGCATGTGACACAACACACGCCACCAACGGCCGAGCAGAAAGAGAAGTTGCCGCTGCATATCCCGTTGGATATCGAACTGTACGACAACGAAGGCAAGGTGATTCCGCTGCAGCATAACGGCCATCCGGTGCATCATGTGCTGAATGTCACCGAGGAGTTCCAGACCTTTATTTTCGATAACGTGCACTTCCAGCCAGTACCGTCACTGCTGCGCGAATTTTCTGCGCCGGTGAAGCTCGACTATAAATGGAGCGATGCGCAGCTGACGTTCCTGATGCGTCACGCCCGCAATGATTTCTCGCGCTGGGATGCTGCGCAAAGCCTGCTGGCCACCTACATTCGCCTGAATGTGGCACGCCATCAGCAGGGACAGCCGCTGTCGTTACCGTTGCACGTGGCGGATGCCTTCCGCGCAGTATTACTGGAAGAACAGAGCGATCCGGCGTTAACGGCACTGATTTTATCGCTGCCCTCCGAGAATGAAATCGCGGAGCTGTTTGAGGTGATCGATCCTCAGGCGATTTCTGCAGTGCGTGCCGCGCTGGTACACGCGCTGGCAAACGAACTGAGCGATGAATTGTTTGCTGTGTATCTGGCAAACCAGAGCCAGGAATACAAGGTGGAGCATACAGAGATTGGCAAGCGCGCACTGAAAAATGTCTGCCTGAGCTATTTGGCGTTCGCCGATGCAGAGCAGGCGGATAAGTTAGTGCAGGCGCAGTATCAGCAGGCCACCAATATGACGGATGCACTGGCCGCGCTCTCAGCAGCAGTGGCAGCGCAGTTGCCGTGTCGTGAAGCCTTGCTGGCCGCGTATGACGAGCGCTGGCATCAGGATGGCCTGGTGATGGACAAATGGTTTGTGCTGCAAGCCACCAGCCCGGCGGACAACGCATTGAGCAAGGTGCGTGAACTGCTCAATCACCGTTCTTTCACCATGGGTAACCCGAACCGCATTCGTTCACTGATTGGGGCTTTTGCGGCCGGCAACCCAGCAGCGTTCCACGCCAAAGACGGCAGTGGTTATCAGTTCCTGGTGGAGATGTTGACCGATCTCAACACGCGTAATCCGCAAGTGGCGGCACGTATGATCGAGCCATTGATTCGTCTGAAACGTTATGATGCCGGTCGTCAAGCATTGATGCGTCAGGCGCTGGAAACGTTAAAAGGGCTGGATAAGCTGTCGGGCGATCTGTACGAGAAGATCACCAAAGCGTTGAACGCCTGATAAGATAAAAGCCGCATCACAATGATGCGGCTTTTGCTGAACTCACTGCCACTTTCTCGGGATGCGTGGAGTGGCAGTGGCACTATCCCGATCGACTTCGACTTCGACTTC
>NZ_JZRH01000056.1:0-321 GCF_000963985.1 Pantoea sp. BL1
TCCCCGTTCGCTCGCCGCTACTGGGGGAATCTCGGTTGATTTCTTTTCCTCTGGGTACTTAGATGTTTCAGTTCCCCAGGTTCGCCTCGCAACACTATGTATTCATGTTGCGATGATGCACAGAGTGCACCGGGTTTCCCCATTCGGACATCGTCGGCTGTAGCGGTTCATATCACCTTACCGACGCTTTACGCAGATTAGCACGTCCTTCATCGCCTCTGACTGCCAGGGCATCCACCGTGTACGCTTAGTCGCTTAACCTCACAACCCACAGGCGTTTTACAACGCATGCAGACTGCAAGCATTTGAGAGACTCGAACA
>NZ_JZRH01000057.1:0-18744 GCF_000963985.1 Pantoea sp. BL1
CTCAGCTCTCAGCTCTCAGCAAAGTATCAGGCAGCTTTAACCGCGCGCACTTTCTTTTCGGGTTTACCGGTGTCTGCTTCCGCAGAAGCTTCAGATTCCGCAGAGGTTTCCGATTCCGCAGACGCCTCAGTCTCGACTTCGGCTGACGCTTCTTCCTTTACCGCATCCGGTAATTTGCTGGTACGCAGGATATGCTGCACCGCATCCTTCTGTTCAGCCAGTAACATGCCTAACGCTTCAGCCTGTGCCTCATCCAGTTCAGGCTGATGCTGCTGCAGCCAGTCGGTGAAGGCGTCCGCCATATCGAGCATTTTGTCCCAGGCATCCGCGTCTTTTTTATTGGCAAACGTCATTTTTTCTTCACCCTTTCTGACAACAACATATTTGGTTTCGACTGCCATGATGCACCTCGGTTAACTGTATTTATATACAGTATATTCTAAGCAAACTTTTTTGAGCAAACGATTTCTGCTCATTAAGCCAGTAATTCTTCCAGGAACGTCGCCAGCGCTTTGCGCGGATCGTCCTCTTCTGAAACGATCATTTCGATACCCCACTGCCCCAGCACTTCTTTCGCCACCGGATTATTGCGGTTGGTAAACAGGTAGGATTTCGGCCGTGCGGTCGCTAATCCCGTGCGGCCCCACATTTTCGTCAGGCGGTAGAATAACAGACGAATGTTAAAGTCACTGATGCTGTAACCGACAAACAATACCGAGTTGCCCATCACGTCATGCGTCAGTTTGATATCCAGCGGCGAATCGAAATAGAGGCGCTCGAAGTAGCTGCTTTCATCCAGCACGATGGACGTATCATCGTCAAAATCACCATGAAGTTTAATGATATGACGCTTGTCTTCGGTCAATGACACCAAATCTGCCGCATTCGCCACTTTGCTGTAAGGCACATTGTGGGCTTCGTGCGCCATCTCCAGCCAGCGATCGTAATTGGTGGTATAGATACGCGAGAAATTGCCCTGCGTGATCATGGTGTGAATTTCAGAGCTGCGCACGTCAATATCCGGGCGATGCCATTCACGATCCATCCAGCTACGTAGCGGACCGAGCGAACCTTTCCGCTGCTTGTAATATTCCGCCAGAGAGAGGTGCGTGCCGTACGTATTGAAGATCTTTGGGTCGTAACCCAGTTCTTTTGCCAGATGCGCAATCAGCTCATGCCATTCCGGCAGACCAAGATTGCGTGAAATACCCGCGCCCGCAAACAGGATCAGTTTGCCTGCATCGTAAGCGCGTTTGAGTTCCGGTTTCATGCCAGTCCCCGTGAAGTTTTTAGAAAGGTGGCGAAACGATCCAGTGCCAGTCTGCGCATGGATATTTCGTTTTTAAAATCACCCATTTCAGCGAAAGTCTGTGAATGCCCTTCCGGTATGAATACGCAGTCCCATTGAAATTCGCGCGGACCGGCAGGCGCAGGCGCAATGGTACCGCGCAATTGCCCCTCAAATTGGTACATTTTACGGCCATCACAATAGCCCAGTACCGTTTTGGCTGTCACGCTGGGGGTATCCAGACCGCTGACCAGTTTCGTGAAGCGCTCGGCGTTCAAACGGCTCCAGAAAATGCGCGTTAATCCGGCAGGCAACCCATTCAGCCCATCCAGATACAGGCCCGTATGTTCAACAAACAGCGGACGACCGATGATGGAAAAGGCTTTAGTCAGTTTGTCGCGGACCAGCTCAACTTCATTTTCTGTCTGAATTTCTTCGATGCGACGGGCGATGGGAATGACTTCAACGCCGACCGGCTCCAGAATGGTGCGCACTTCGGCAAGCTTTAACTCATTGGCAGATAGAAAGCGTATTTTCATTGCAACCAGTCGTTTTAAAGTGGATTTCACAATTGGGCCAGGCTGAATACGTGTCCAGCGCTTGTTGTTTTTGCCTCTGGCTAAGCAGCGACCTTACGACACTTAGGTTTCATTCTAACGTGCTGACCTGTCATAGGGTAGGCACAATCGCGGTAAACATAAAATGCGCTGCGCGTGTTCCACGTTTTTTTTCGCCAGGCGACCAGATGGCAATCAACCGACTTAAGTCACATCATTCAACCAAAATTCACCGCAAAAAACGCACATTCGACTTAGCATAGGTCAAATCGCAATGCAGCTTAGACAAGTGTAAATAAGCTGAAAACAGTTATGACAGCCGTCACGCTTTTCCTTAATATACCTGACTGAAAACATTAAATAATTAAGACTATAAAACTGAGAATAGCTAATGATCTCTTATTTCAGTTCAGTATTTTCAAGGATTTGTAATCTGCCGTTTATATTGAAAGGTGATAGCCTGGAAAAGAAACTGCGCTTAACCTTAATGATCGCCGGGACATCCAGCATTCTTGCCGGGATTTATATGGTGTTGTTTAACGCTATCAGGGGTCACCATGACATTGCCTGGTTATATGGTGCCAGCACGACACTCGGCGTTTACATCACTTGTGCCGCTTTTTGCAGTGGGTTAAAACGCAACCTTTACATCATCGTGCATGCGCTACTACTCAGTATTATTCTGCTACTATTATTGGATAATTATCATACAATTGGTAAGCGGTCTGAATATAATTATTTAATGGCTTTAACCATTGGTTCTGCTCTGGTGCTACGACAGCAATCTGGCTATCTCAGTAAAGTCTTTCCTTTCTTTTGTCTGGCATTTTATCTGTTGTTTATCACCACAGGTTTAACCTGGCAAGATGGCGCTTTTCAGCTCAGCATTCCTGAAGAACCTGGCTTCTATATGGTTAATTGCAGTGTGCCGATTATGGCACTGTTGTTAACCGTGTTCACGTCACGCGGTGATTATTCGGAAACCGATCTGATTAAGCGTGAACTTTCAAATGCCATTGAGAAGAATCAGCTGGAACTCTACTATCAGCCACAAGTCGATGTAGATAAAAAGCTGATAGGCTTCGAAGCCTTACTTCGCTGGAAACATCCCGTGAAAGGTTTCATCTCACCAGAGGTCTTTATTCCTGTGGCGGAGAAAAGTGGTCTGATTATTGAGATTGGTAAATGGGTGATGGAAAGAACCCTGCAGCAAATGTCTGATTGGGATCGCTCGTATCATCTTAGCCATCTAAAATTTTCGATAAACATCAGCCCATTACAATTGATGCATCGGGATTTCACTCAGGATACCTTGCTGACGCTCTCACATTATAAAATCAGTCCGGAAAGGTTAAAATTTGAAATTACTGAAACGACGTTTATTTACGATCAAAAAAGAATTAGCGGCGTCATTGAGCACTTTAGTCAGTTAGGCATTCAATGGGCAATTGATGATTTTGGCGTGGGCTATTCCTCTCTTAAATCGATCAGTGATTTCGCGATTGATGATATTAAAATCGACAAATCACTTATCATGCATATTTTTGACAATGAATCTGCAGCGATTGTGGTGCACAAGACGATTGAGTTATCACGCGAAATGGGATTGAACGTGCTGGCTGAAGGCATTGAGAGTGAGGAGTATTTCGACTACCTGCGCGACAAAGGGTGTAACCTGTTCCAGGGGTATCACTTTGCCCGTCCACTCCCTGCGGGAGAGGCTGCACTGTGGATACGTAAAGCCACCGCGTAAGAGACTTGTGCAATGGCGGCTCAGTCGCCGCCATTGTGCACAGGATTAAAATATCGCTTTGGCGATGGTTAACGCCAACCCTAGCGTGACGAGTTGCATTGAAACCATCCATTTGGTTTGTTTGTTCAGCGCCTGGTACAGATCGCCCCTGATCGCCAATACATCCGCCTTGGTCGCGTAATTTTCCTTTATGGACGCAACATCGGCTTTGACTTCTCGAACCTCCGACCGTACTTCAGCTATTTCTAATTTGACTTCAGATACATCCTGTTTAGTTGCATGATTCGACTTAATAACGGCAACATCTGTAGCGATGATTGCAACCGACTCTTCCAGCTTCCTGACTCTTGACTCCATGAAAATTTCTCCCAATTTCGGCTGCTTAATTTTTCTGCACGGTACGGATTGCGCGTGGCAGGCATTAAGATGACCTCTTATATTTTCAACTAACATGTTAACCCCAATCTTTTAAACGTTGATTGGGTAATGCAGGTTAAGCCAGACCCATTCAAAATCCTTTTTACTCTTTTTCAACCTCACATTCCCTCTGGAATTGCCAATATCTCACTTCATCGATGAGGTAAACAATACCGATCCTTGTAAGAGATGATAAAAAAACCCACCTGAAGCGCTTTATTAAATACCATTCAAACTTATTTCACGGTCAAAAATCGAAACCCACCGTTTAAATCATGCGAAACATAAATAAAAAAATGAATGAATTCACAATAACGCTGAAAAGCAAAAACTCACAACCATCAAGCTGTGAGTTTTCTCTCAATTAACAAAAAAATTATTTACTGATAAACAATACCTGGCGGATTGACCTGTGACGCTTCCACGCCCTCCTCCTGTTCTCCCCAGCGAGCCAGCACCTGTTGATATTGCCCGCTGGCTATTGCGCCATTTATCGCCTGCTGTAACGCCACATCCAGACCATTGCCTTTTTTGGTGGTCACCGCGACCCACGCGCGGAAAGGTCCGTGTCCGACAATTTTAGTTTGCCCGCGTGACGCCACTTTCCATGCCGCCATCGCTTGCGGACCAAAAGAGGCATCCGCTCGTCCGGAAAGCAACGCCAGCGTCGCTGAAGCATCATCATTGAGATAAATCGGCTGAACCGGTGCCAGGCCCTGCGCGCGGTTCTTCGCATCCCAACTCAGCAAAATTTTCTCCTGATTGGTACCGGAGCCCACAATGATGCGTTTACCCGCCACATCCTCGCGCCCGTTGATCGCCGTAATCGCACTGTCTGCTTTGACGGCAAACGCATGGTTATCGGCACGATAGGTGGCGAAATCGAACTTTTGTTTCCGTTCTTCCGTCACCGCAATATTGAACATCGCCACATCATAGCGCCCGGCGGTAAGGCCCAGCGGCCAATCTTCCCAGGCGGCAGGCACCAGTTTCAACTTCAGCCCCAGACTGTCTGCCAGCAGGCGGGCTACGTCAGGATCGCTGCCAATCAGCGTTATATTATCTGATGCCCACAAGCCGATTGGCGGTGAATTGGATGCCGTGGTCGCCACCGTCAAATATCCCGGCGTCACAAAATGAAAACCCGCCGGAATTTTGGCAATGGCTTGCGGGTTAGCCGGAATGTGGATTGGCGTTTCGTTGTTTTTGGCATCCAGTGTTTCTGCTGCCAACAGCGGTGAACTGAATAACCACGCGGCCAGCGCGCTGATAATCACTCTTTCCATCACAGCACTCGCGCCAAAAATCGTTTGGTGCGCTCATGGCGCGGCTGATTGAGCACCTGATACGTGCTGCCCTGCTCAACAATGCGCCCATCCACCATAAACACCACCCGATCCGCCACTTCGCGCGCAAAGCCAATCTCGTGCGTCACAATCACCAGGGTGGTACCGGAGCGCGCCAGCTTTTTAATCACGTCCAGCACTTCGCCCACCAGCTCGGGATCGAGCGCTGATGTCGGCTCATCGAACAGCATCACGCGCGGATTCAGCATCAATGCGCGCGCAATAGCGATACGCTGCTGCTGTCCACCCGAAAGGTGGCGCGGCCAGGCATCGGCTTTATGACGCAAGCCCACGATATCCAGCAGCTCACCTGCACGATCAATCGCCTCACGTCGTGATAATTGACGATGGGCAATCGGTGCCTCGATCAGGTTCTCCAGTACCGTCAGATGCGGGAACAAATTGAAGTTCTGAAACACGTAGCCAACGTTGATGCGCTGACGCAAAATCGCCTTCTCTTTCAACTCATACAGCTTGTCACCGCGACGCTGGTAGCCAATGTAATCGCCGTCAATTTGAATGAAACCCTCGTCCACGCGCTCCAGATGATTAATGATGCGCAGCAGGGTGGATTTCCCGGACCCCGATGGGCCAAGAATCACCGTAACCGAGCCGGGTTCCAGCTCCAGCGAAACGTCATCCAGCGCTTTGTGTTTACCAAACGATTTGCTGACGCCGGTAATACTGATGGCCCCGGTGGTGTGCAGATGACGATAATCAATGGCTTCGGACATGGGACAGCTCCTCATTGGCGGTAGCAGAGCGATTGCGCCATTGACGCCAGCGCGACGGTTGCGGTTCACGCGTGACACTGCGGGCCAGCCAGCGTTCAACGCTGTGCTGCAGCAGTGACAATACGGTGGTGATAATCAGATACCAGGCCGCGCCCACCATTAACAGCGGAATCACCTGCTGAGTGCGGTTGTAGATCATCTGGATGGTGTAAAACAGTTCCGGCATCGCCAGCACGTACACCATCGAAGTACCCTTGGCGAGGCTGATGATTTCGTTAAAGGTGGTGGGAATAATGGCGCGTAGTGCTTGCGGCAGAATGATGCGGAAGGTTCGACGGGACGAAGATAATCCCAGTGCGGACGCGGCTTCAAATTGACCGTGATCGACGCCCAAAAAGCCACCGCGGATAATCTCCGCACTGTAGGCGCTCTGCACCAGCGTTAAACCAATCACCGCTGCCGGGAATTGCCCCAGCACGTTGATGGTCTGGAAATGCCCCCACGACAGTGCCGTAAAGGGCACGCCGAGCGACAGCGTGTCGTACAGGTAGGAGAAGTTATACAGAATGATCAGCACCACAATCAGCGGCAGCGAGCGGAATAGCCAGATGTAGCCAAACGCCAGCGTGCTCAATAACCATGATGAAGAGAGTCGCGCCAGTGCCAGCAGGCCGCCAAAAATTAGACTCAGCACCGTACCGAATAGGGTCAGCAATAGCGTCTGCCCGAGCCCCGTGAGGATCACCGGGTCAAAGAACCAGCGGGCAAACACGCTCCACTCCCAACGGGGATTAAAAGCCACCGAATCCACCACGCTGGCCAGAATGAACAGCGCGACAACCGCCCCGATGATCCTTCCTGGATAGCGTGCGGGCACCACCGTTAAATGTTGTTCCTGACTCATCTTAACTCCTTAGCTGGCTTGCGCCACGCTGTGCACATCAATCACCTTGAGGAAACGTAAGCGCCCGTCATGAGGTGGCTGGCTGTAGATTTCCATATCTTCCAGCAGCGCAAACTGCGGCTGATAGCCATGGCCGATATACAGCTGCACGGCTTCCGGCTGACGAAATCCGGTGGTCAGGAACACTCGCTGGTAACCGGCGCGTAACGCACGGCGCTCTAGCTCCTGTAAAATCAGCAGCGCCAGTCCCTGACGGCGCAGATCGCTGCGCGTCCAGATACGTTTAAACTCGGCAGTCACGGCGTCATAGGGTTTATAGGCACCCATGGCGATGATCTCGCCGTCACGTTCCAGCACGATAAACAGCCCACGCGGCGGCAGGTACCATTCGGTCAGCTCGACTTCGTTGGCACTTTTGAAGAAATCGCCGTAACGTGCGGCGTATTCACCAAACAGGCCGGTAATGATGGGCTGTAACTCCTCGGCCTCGGGATGCACCTCGCGGAAAAATTGCTGACTCATGCCGCCTCCTTAATCGCCGAGTCCGGCCGGGTTGATTTCAGAGTGGTCCAGACGCTCCACACCTTCACCCCAGCGGTTCAGCACCTTGTCGTAATCGCCGTTCTTGATCACGCCATTGAGTGCCGTGTTAATTGGCTGCACCAGACCGTTATCTTTTTTCACCGTCACTGCGATGTGTGCCGCTTTCGGCCAGCCCCCATCCACGCTGCCCACCAGTTTGGTTTGATGGGTTAACGCGGCTTTCCATGCGCCAATCACGTTAGGACCAAAGTAAGCATCGGCGCGGCCGGACTGCAGCGCCAGCGTTTGTGCGGCATCATCTTTGGTGTACACCGGCGTGAAAGGCTTCAATCCTTTAGCCTGATTCTCCTTATCCCACGCCAGTAAGATTGCTTCCTGGTTGGTGCCGGAACCCACAATGATGCGCAGCCCGGCGATGTCTTCGGCTTTGTTCAATGACTTAATCTGGCTGCTGGATTTAACGTAGAAACCTAGAGAATCCTTGCGGTAGGTGGCGAAATCGAAGCGCTCTTTGCGCTCTTTGGTCACGGTAACGTTAGAGATTGCCGCGTCATATTTGCCAGATGCCACACCGAGCGGCCAGTCTTCCCATGAGGTCGGAACCACATTGAGCTTCAATCCCAGGCTGTCGGCCACCAGACGAGCGATATCCACTTCGCTGCCAAGCAAAGTTTTGTTGTCATCGCTGAACACGGTTAACGGCGGAGAATTCTGCGCGGCCACTGCCACGGTAAATGAACCCGGCACGGCAAACTTATGTCCGGCAGGAATTTGCGCCACCGCAGCGGGATTCGCCACGGTGTTCACTGGCGTTTTATTGGCTTCGATGCTGATCTGCTGACCGTTCACTGCCACGTCTTCAGCCAAAGCCGCACTGCTTAAACTCAGCAGCATCAGCGCAATAAGGGATTTCTTCTGCATAGCGTTTTTCTCTTTAATTTATTGTTGTGTGAACTGATTGACCGGCTCTTTCAGACCGAAACTGGCCCGCAGCGTGGTGCCTGGGTACTCGCTGCGGGTTAAACCGCGCGCTTGCAGGATGGGAATGACACGATCGACAAAGCGTTCGAAGGTATCCGGCGTGCCGCCCTGGATGATGAAGCCATCGGTGGCTTCGGTTTCAAACCACAGCTGTAAGCCATCCGCCACCTCTTCTGGCGTGCCAAAGAACAGCGGACGCGGCGTGGCAGCTTCCAGTGCGGCCTGACGCAGCGTATGGCCGTGCTCTCGCGCCTTACGTTTGATTTCATCAGTGGTACTGCGGAAGCTGTTTTGGCCGATATCGCCGATGTCCGGGAAAGGCTCATCCAGCGGATACTGCGAGAAATCATGGTGATCGAAGAAGCGACCGAGATAGTTCAATGCATCTTTAATGGAAACCAAAGCGGCTGTGGTTTGGTACTGATGCTCAAAGTCTTCGGCATCATCGCCAACGATCACGCCAACGCCCTGGAAGATATGCAGATCCTGCGGTTCACGCCCGTTGGCTACCAGCTGCTTTTTCACATCCTTGTAGAAAGCCTGCGCTTCTTCTCGCGTTGGTTGATGGGTAAAAATGGCATCAGCGTGACGAGCTGCCAGCTTTTTACCATCCTCTGACGCCCCCGCCTGAAAGACGATCGGACGTCCCTGTGGCGTGCGTTCGATGTTCAGTGGCCCCTGCACCTGGAAGAAATCACCGTGGTGATTGAGAGTATGAAGTTTGGCCGCATCGAAGAACTGACCGCTCTCTTTGTTACGCACAAAAGCATCGCTTTCCCACGAATCCCAGAGCCCTTTCACCACCTGCAAATACTCGTCGGCGATGCGATAGCGCAGCGCGTGCTCCGGGTGCTGCTGGCGAGAAAAGTTTTTCGCCGATCCTTCCAATGGCGAAGTCACCACGTTCCAGCCCGCACGCCCGCCACTGAGGTGATCGAGGCTGGCAAACTGACGCGCGACGGTGAAAGGTTCGCTGTAGGAAGTGGAGACCGTTCCCACTAATCCTAAATGTTCGGTCACGCCAGCAAGCGCGGAAAGCAACGTCAGCGGTTCGAAGCGATTGAGAAAATGGGGAATGGATTTTTCATTGATAAACAAACCATCGGCGACAAACAGAAAATCCAGCTTGCCGGCTTCCGCCTTGCGCGCGATGTGTTTTGCATAGTCAAAATTGATGCTGGCATTGGCCTGCGCCGCTGGATGACGCCAGGCGGACATATTGCCGGAAGCGCCATGTAGAATAGTGCCGAGTCGCAGTTGTCTTGCAGTCATAGTGTTCTCTCTTTTCCATGGCATAGCCTGACGGCGACGGTTTCGTCGCCATGCAGAGCGGGGGAATATTGGGTTAAGTGGGCTAACTCAGAACGGTGTCACGACATCGTGCATTAAGATGTTGCAAGGCCTGCTGCGCCAGTTGGGTGAAGTAGTGCGCGGCAGGGGCAATCAGTGCTTCGTCTGGATTGAAGCCGCCGTGATGCAGACCAAATTCACTGGCACTGCCAATGCTGACAAACGCGCCGGGGACCTGCTGTAAGTAATAAGCAAAATCTTCGCCACCGAGATGCAGTTCTGCGGTTTGCACGCGATACCCCACCTGCTGTGCAATCTCACTGGCAAACTGCGCCCAGCGGGCGTCGTTTTCTAACACCGGCGGGCCCGGATGCCAGCTGAACGTCGCCGTAGCACCGTTCGCCGCCGCAATGTGCTCGACAATGTGTCGTGCGCGCTGTTCCAGCTGCGCCCGCACCTGTTTGTCATGGGTGCGCACCGTGCCGCCAAACTCGGCATCCCCCGGTAAAGCAGTCCCGGACTGACCGGCTTCAATGCGGGTCACGCTCAGCACCAGACTATCCAGGGTATTAAAACTACGGCTGGTCAGTGATTGCAGCGCCTGAATGATCTGACTGGCGACGAGGATGGTGTCCGTGCCCTTATCAGGGTTGGCAACACGCACCACAAACTTGTCAGCATTGGCGTAAAACGCCCCGCCGCGCGTGGCGAAAACCCCCGTCGGTAAACCCGGTTCGTTGTGCATACCGAAGATCGCCTGCACATCCTGCAGCACACCAGCATTGATCAACTTGCGCGCACCGGTAGCATTCTCTTCGGCAGGCTGGAACAGAATACGGATACGTCCCGGCAGTTGATCTTCCAGGGCATGGAGTTGCAATGCCGCGCCCAGCATGACCGCGCTGTGCACGTCATGGCCGCAGGCATGCATGACACCCGCATTACGCGAACGGTATGCGAGGCCGGTGGCTTCATGAATCGGCAGGGCATCAATATCAGCTCGCAACGCGATCAGCGTTTCACCCTGACCCACTTCAACCACCAACCCGGTTTCCAGCGGATAATCGAGCAACCGCAAGCCAGCGTCTTGTAACCAGCGGCGCAAACGCGCCGTGGTTTCTACCTCATACCCAGACAGCTCAGGCCAGCTGTGCAGCTCGCGTCGCCAGTCAATCAGTTGCTGTTCGATTGTGTGAGTCATGGTTATCTCCAGATTACGCCGCAACCAGTCGATGCGTTGCCAGCAGTTCGAGAGATTTCACTCGCGCCTGCTCCTCAGCAATCGGGGTATCAATCACGAACTCTTCAATGCCAAAATTCTGGTGCAAAGCATCCAGTTTGGCGTGCACCTGCGCGGCAGTGCCTTTCAGTAAAGAAGGCGTGCGCGGCTCAATGACATAATCGGTATAACCGCCCTGGCGCACGTAGCGTTCCGCTTGCTCAACGCTGCCGACATTAACGCTCGGGCCATCTTTCACACTGACGTGATAGACGCGCAAATTATCTACCAGCAAATCAGCTTCAGCCGGTGAATCGGCGACCACCACCTGCACGGCCACCAGCGCCTGCTTGCCGTTGCTGTACTGGCGATAGCTGTTTAGCACCTGCTCCATCAACTGAGGATCACCGTTGTGATGTGCAGCAAACACCAGCTGCCAGCCCAATTCTGCTGCCAGCCGGGCACTTTGCTCGCTGGCACCCAGCAGGAATCGGTTGGCCGGACGTGGCGGCTGCGGCGTGGCACGCAGGATCTCTTCATCACCCACTGGCGGAACATCCAGCCAGCTATCCAGCAGTGAAAGTTGTTCAGCAAAGCTGCCCTTCTCATCCTGGTGAATGCCCTGCTGCAAGGCGCGGGTTGAGAGCGGCAATCCGCCTGGCGCTTTACCCACACCGAGATCGATGCGACCTGGCGCGAGCGAGGCAAGCAGGTTGAAATTTTCGGCGACTTTATAAGGACTGTAGTGTTGCAACATGACACCACCCGATCCGACGCGAATATGCTGCGTCTGACCAATGATCCACGCGATCAACAGTTCAGGAGAGGGACTCGCCAGGCGGTCAGTATTGTGATGTTCCGCCAGCCAGAAACGGTGATAGCCCCAGGCTTCAGCCTGCTGCGCCAGCTGTAAAGTACGATGCAGGGCATGCGAGGCGCTCTCTCCGTCGGCAATCGGCGATTTATCTAACAAGCTCAGTCGATATGACATACGCCAAATCCTTTATCTCAGTGATTATGGCGAGCAGTGTGTGATGGCGGCGGGTAACGGGTAAAACATAATATTGTCGTATGCATTGTTAATTAATGCATATCAGGGATGGATAAAATATTTTTACAAAAATAAATGATGAAAAACAAAACATTGGAATTAAATCAGTAATGTCATTACCGGTTATTCAGGCGTAATAAACTAATCGGAAAAGGTTTGCAATATTGGATATAAGCTTAAGCGTTTAGCGACGCTGTCATGATATTTCATCGCTAAAAAACACCGGTTGAGTGACCGGTGCATTTAGCGTGGATTGATTATTTTATCTGTGCCAACGCCTCGTCAATTCGCTGAGCGATCGCTTCTTCTCCCTGCGCGGTAAACACAGTCTGAAGTTCCGCCAGTTGTGATTTGTCGAAGCCCACATTGATGCTGATACGCAGATGCGATTGTAGTTGCGACTCAACCCCGCTCATTGCCGCTAATGCGCCCACGGTGGCTAATTCACGACTTTTCCAGTCCAGATTGTCACGCGCGAAAATGTCGCCAAACAGATGCGCTTTGAGGAACTGATCGATGGCGGGAGCGAAGTCAAACAGTGGCCCTTTCACCGGGTTGCCTACCAGCGCCGTCTGATTGCGCGTGCCGGCGGCGAGCATGTTTTCTGGCGTTGGAACCGGCCCAGCCTCATTGCCTGGCTGGTCATTTTTGCCCTGTAGGCGGCGGGCATCAATCACTTTCATCAACTCTCCCAGCGCGTTGAGGCTGCGAGGGAAGCCCGCATAAGCATAAAGTTGCACCAGCACCTCACGACACTGGCTGACGGTCAGACCCGCATCTAATCCCTGATTCAGCGCATCATTGAGTTTGGCTATGTTTCCCGTCGCAGCGTAGGCCGCGATCACCGCAATACTCTTCTGTTGCTGACTCAGCGGATGCGTCTGTTTTTGCAGGAGCGCGGCATACCTTTTCTGCTCTGGCTCGGAGGGTTCTTCGGCCAGGCTCACTGAAGAGGCGAGCGCAGCGCACATCATTAACGAGGCATTGATGCTTTTCATCATCCTTCACTCCTTACAGAGAGATCTTCAATCCGTATTGTTCATCGCTAACTTTCTCCAGCCACTCAACGACCTTGCCGTTTTCAGCTTCAGCAATGGCAATGTGTGACATGCTGTTTTCCGGCGCAGCGCCATGCCAGTGTTTTACGCCTGCCGGGATCCACACAATATCGCCAGGACGAATATCACGGGCTTCACCGCCCCACTCCTGCACGCGGCCCAGACCGGCTGTCACAATCAGCGTTTGCCCAAGCGGATGGGTATGCCACGCCGTGCGCGCGGAGGGTTCGAAGGTCACCGTCGCGCCGCCAATACGTGCAGGCTCACTGCCCTGAAACGGCGCATCAATACGCACGGTGCCGGTAAAATATTCGGCATTGCCTTTAACTGAGGGTTTTTCACCACTTTGCCAAACAATGATCATGGATGTGTTCTCCTTTGCAGAAACGGCTGAGACAGATAACGCCAGGATGAGTGCAGCAGCAATTCTCATTATGCGGGCTCCCTGCTTCAGTTTGGGTGATGACCACCGGGGTAGTGGCGGCCACATTTATTGCTGTTAAAAAGTGTAAGACCACGGGGATTGATTGATAAGGTGGACAAATCAGGATGGGTTTATGAACAAAATTCACCAATAATCAGAGGAAAATGGCCTCCACTTTTACGCCTCATTTTTATTCCTCAGATAATCGCTGTGCGAGCAGACTGAGCATCGCCGGCGTATCAACATCCTTAAGACAGCCCAGATCGGTTAATTTGACTGGCGTCACGGGATGGCGGCTGAGCAATGCGCGAGCGCCATTGTCACCCTCTAACTGAATCAACTCTGCGTAAAAGGGTTTTTGAAACCCCACTGGATGACCGGGCATCCCCTGCACTTCGCTACGCACCAAAGGGGACGTCTGCAATGCGCGCGCCACCGCCAGATAGCTGGATGTGGTCAGTAACGGCATATCGCCCAGTACAATCAACCAACCATCATAATCAGATGTGGCTGCAACGCCTGCGGCAATTGAGTGCCCTAATCCGTTACTTGCCACTGTAATCAGCTGTGCCCGACTGGCCAGCAAATGAATGTCCCGATCTTCAGGCCGGGACACCACATACACATCCATTTCGGTTACGATTGCCTTCTCAAGCGTATGCTGCAGCACAGGCTTACCTTGTAACAACGCACGCAATTTATGCCCGCCGTTCAACTTTCTGAAACGTTGGCTTAAACCCGCTGCCATGATCAGTATGGCGAAATTCATGGATGCACAGCGCTCATGTCATGTGCAGAGGCAATCTCGGCACTGCGCACACCGTTTTTATAGCGAACGATATCCGCCATGATTGAGAGCGCGATTTCAGCAGGGGTTTTGCTGCCAATATCGATCCCCACAGGGGCATGGATTCTGCTGATCTGCCGGGGCTCCAATTCACCAATCCGCACCAGACGTTCTTTACGGCGCTGGCTATTATTCATCGATCCCATCGCACCAATATAAAAAGCCGGCAGATTGACCGCCTCCATCATCGTGAGATCGTCAATACGCGGATCGTGGGTCAGTGAAAGGATCGCCGTAGCGGGATGGCAACCCTCTCGTTCCAGATAGGCCGCAGGGAATTGCCTGATCAGTGTGATGCCATCATCGAGATCGCCCGCCATGTTAAGCAGCACTTCTTCACGGTGTTCACACACCAGCGTTTCGAAACCCAGTGCCAGCGCAAAATTCGCGCAAAACAACGCAACGTTCGAGAGGCCTGCAATAATCACTCTGGGCGGAGCCGAGAGGGTGAGCACCACTTCGGCCCCCTTGATCTGCGTAAAGGTGTGACTGGCATAATCGCCGGGTTTAACCGCATGGCAGGCGTTGGGTATGACCAGTCTCTTCTCAAGCGAATGGGCACTGACCATCGCCTGATGCATGCGCTGCAGATAGTCGATGGCCACACTGCCGGGCAGCAACTTTTCCACCAGGATATCCAGCACACCACCGCAAGGCAGCGCGCGATCGGGTGCAAAGCCGCCCTCACCGTAACGCACTATCTGGCTCGCCGCGGAGAATACCGCCTCGCTAATGCGCGCGATAAAGCTCTCTTCAACACATCCACCCGACAGTGAACCGCAGTAACGACCATCTTCTCTAATCACCATCATCGCGCCAGGCGGCCGCGGCGATGAGCCATAAGTGCTGAGCACCGTACAGAGCCACACGGGAGATTCCTCTGCCCACGTCAGCGCAGTACGGATAACCTGCACATCAAGATTGTGCATGGGATTCTCCCGTTTGGCATTTCATCGTCTTATCAAAAGCCGCAAGTTTCATGGCTAACGCATCTGCAAAATAATTACGTTACTGCTGGCCGGATCGGTTTTACCCCGCAGTTCTCCGACCGCTTTTGCATCCACTTTATCCCCCTGATTTCCCCATGAAGTACGGATAAAATTCAGCACCTCAGCAGCCTGCTGATCGGTCAACTGTTTCCGATAAGGCGGCATGCGGTAAGCATCTGGCACGCCATCGGCGACAATACGCGCGGAACCATTCAGCACCACATTGATGGCCGAAGCGGAATCCACTTGCATCGAGGTTGCACCCGCCAGCGGTGGGATCCACGGTGCCTGACCGCGACCATCGGCACCATGACAGCTGCTGCATCGCGCCGTATAAATCTGACGACCAGAGAGGTTGTCTGCGAGGGTGCTTTCCGTTGTTTGATACTGCCAATGGCTGCCTGCATTGTGACTGCCCACAGGCAGTGCTTTTAGGTAGTGCGCAATCGCACGCAGATCGTCCTCATTCATAAACTGCGTCGAGTTATTGAAGGCGTCAGCCATTGATCCAAACACCACCGCATGCTGGTTACGCCCCTGCTTCAGGAACGTCACCACATCCTGTTCACTCCAGCGACTCATACCGGTATTCGCATCATTACGCAGACTCGGCGCGTACCAGCCATCTAATAATGCCCCCGCCAGGTAATCTGGGCTGCTGGCATCCAGCGCTTTTTCATTAAATGCCAGACCGCGCGGCGTATGGCAGCTACCACAGTGACCCGGACCTTCAACCAAATACGCACCACGATTCCACAGAGCATCATGTCCTTCCTGTGACTGATAAGGTCCGCCGCGTGAAAAGGCCGCGCTCCAAAATGCCAGCGGCCAGCGCATATTCAACGGCCAGGGAATCTCAGAGGCGATGTTCTGGCGAGATACCGGTTTAACACCCTGCTTCATAAACGCATAAAGCGCGGCGATATCGTCATCGGAGAGTTTCTGATATGAAGGAAACGGCATGGCGGGATAGAGCCGATGACCATCCTGCGCGACACCATGGCGGACAGCACGATCAAAATCAGCCAGGGTGTAGCGGCCAATACCGGTATCGTTATCTGGCGTGATATTCGTGGTAAAAATTTTGCCCACCGGCGTGGCCATCGCCAGTCCGCCGCTGAATGGCGGCGCATCAGGTGTGCTATGGCAAGCGACACAATCGCTAAGACGGGCAACATATTCGCCTTTGCGCACCATGTCCGCTGACGCCATAGTCTGCTTCATGGGTTGATGATCAAAATGTGAAGCAGGCGTACGCATGAGCCAAAGCGATACCAGCACTGCCACGCAAACGACGACCGCTGATATCAGCCCAAACTTTTTTAGTTTCATGGTTATTCCCGTCAGCTGAAGGTATAGCGAGAAAGAGGCATGGCGCGAATGCGCTCGCCAGTCAGTCGGGAAACCGCATTCGCCACGGCGGGCGGCACCGCAGGGAGCGGCGGCTCACCGATACCGCCCATTTTTGCGCCGCTCTCCACGATGCGTACGTGCACTTGCGCCATACGTGATGGCGGCAAGATGGGATACATATCGTAGTTGCGCGCCACTGGCTGCCCTTTCTCGTACACACTATCTTCCAGTAGGACCTGTGATAACCCCAGCGCCACGGCGCCGTTGACCTGTGCTTCGACTATCGCCGGATTCACAATGCTGCCGGGATCAATGGCTTCCCATATCTGATGCACGGTGACCTGACCATTTTCGATGGACACTTCAGCAATGGCGGCCGCTTCAGTGCCAAACGGCGAAGCCATCGCCACACCGCGTGCACGACGTGTACCGTCTGCCGCCGTGTAGGGGCCTGCCTGCCAGCCCCCTGAAAGCTCTGCCACCGCATTCAGCAAAGTGGTTAAACGATCATTGCCCTGTAGCAAATGCAGACGCAAAGCAAAGGGATCGAGTTTGCTGTGATCGGCAATTTCGTCGAGGAAACACTCATAGAGAAAATCATTCATCGAGTTGCCCACGGATCGCCAGTAACCGAGTTTGACTGGCCCCTTTTTATAAATCTGAGCGATGCGCACGTTGGGAATCGTGTAGGATTTTCCTGCCAGTCCCTCCACTGCCGTGGGGTCCAGTTTGCTGCCGTGTTTACCGGCTATGCCTTCGGTAGGCCCCTCGCATATGCTGATGGCCTCCAGCGCAACCGGGTAGCCTTGTGCATCCAGTCCGGCCTGAAAGCGCACGGCGGCCATAGGCCGATGGGTATCACGCAAGAACTCTTCTTCACGGCTCCAAATCAGTTTGACTGGACGCCCTACCGCTTTAGCCAGCTGAATCGCCTGCGGATAGACCATTGCGGTGTCATAAACAAAGTGGCGACCAAAAAATCCACCGAGCAGCGGCGAGTGAATGATGATGTTTTCCGCTGCCAGTCCGGTGCGCTTAGCGATATCCGCCTGAAACATCTCCGGAGCCTGATTGGGGATCCACAGTTCCAGCGTGCCATCGTTATTAAAGCGCGCGAGTGCTGACGGCGGCTCCAGCTGAGCGTGATTAAGATACTGGCTGTGGTAAGTCGCGCTTACTGTCGTTTTCGCCGTTGACATGCCCTGGGCGAAATCCCCTTTCACTTCCGCATCCTCACCGTTACCAGGTTCCTGAGCCAGTGCTGTGGCAAAGGCCTCAGTGGAAAAATCCGCCGGCATGTAATTCGCATCGGGTGTCTGCGGCTCTTGCCAGGAAACCTGTAGCGTTTCGGCTGCACGTTTGGCTTGCCACCAGCGTTCAGCAACCACGCCAACCGCACCAGGCAGCACGTGCACGGAATGCACGCCTTTCATGGCTTTTACCTGATCTACATTACGGATGTCACCCGCTGTCAGGCCCAGTCGTGGCGCATGCTGAACGGCCGCATGCAGCATGTCATCAACGCGGCAATCAATGGTGTAAATGGCCTGTCCGGTGGATTTCTCATGCATATCCAGACGCTGAACCGGCTTACCGATCCAACGAAACTGAGCGGGATCTTTAAGTTTTACCGTTTCAGGCGCAGGCACCGGCAAATCGCGCGCACGCTCAGCCAGTTCACCGTAGGTCAGCGAGCGACCAGAAGCGGCGTGAATGACGCGTCCCGGTTCAGTATGCAGCTGATCAACCGGCACAGAGAGCGCAGTCGACGCTGCCTGCAGTAACATCTGTCGTGCCAGTGCACCCAACCGCCGCATGGTGGTATAGCTGGATCGAACAGACTGGCTCCCCCCGGTGATGCGCATTCCACTGTCCATCACCTTGTATTGCGAACCGGCGGGCGCATTCTCAACCACAAAAGTGGCGGGATCGGCATCCAGTTCCTCCCCGACGATTTGCGCCATGGCGGTAAAAATCCCCTGTCCACCTT
>NZ_JZRH01000058.1:0-27255 GCF_000963985.1 Pantoea sp. BL1
GAACGGAATGAGGAAGCCAGGAGAGCCAGCATGGATGCTGGCGAAAGGTGCAGCCGGGACAGGGAAAGTCCCGTCTGCGCCGGTCCGTCAGGCTGACGAGTGAAGTGAAGGTACCGCGTCAGCGGCGCGAGGACCGCCAGCCCCAGAGCGGCACCAGAATGCGTTATCACCTAATGCTTAACTGACAGGCATTACGCCATTAATGGCGACCCTACAACAGTTTGTTTGACTCAATCGCGTACCAAAAACTTCTCGATCACCGCTTCGTTCGGCTCAACACCTAAACCTGGTTCGTTCGGCAACCAGGCGTAACCATCGGCGATGCGCACCGGATTTTTCGCCAGCGAACGGCTGATTTCACCCGGTTCCACGCAATACTCCATCATCAGCGCATTCTCAATCGCGCACAGGAAGTGCAGCGAGGCGGCGGTGTTGATGTCGGTGGTGAAGTTGTGGTTACACACTTTACGACCACGGCTATGCGCGTAGCTGGCAATCTCCATCGCCTGAGTAAAGCCGGTGCGCGTCAGGTCAATTTGCACGATGTCGATGCCGCCTTCATCAATCAGGCGCTGGAAACCCACCACCGAACACTCTTGCTCACCGGCGGCGATGTGCTGCTGACAGGCAGCAGAGACCTGACCGTAACCGGCATAGTTGTCCGGGTGCAGCGGCTCTTCGATCCAGAAAAGGTTGAGATGCTCATAGCGCTGGCTGCGGCGCACGGTGGTTTTCGCATCCCAGACGTGACCCACATCCAGCATCAGATCCACTTTGTCACCCATCGCGGTACGCAACGCTTCCAGATAGCGCAGATCCAGCGCTTCATCGGTGCCAAACGGCTCCCAGCCAAACTTCACGCCAGTGTGGCCGGTATCGATGGCGTGCTGCGCGCGCGCCACCGTTTCTTCCACGCTGTACTGGAACATGTTGGAGGAGTAAACGCGCATCTTATCGCGCATCGCACCGCCCAGCAGCTCAACAATCGGTTTGCCCAGAGCTTTGCCTTTGATGTCCCACAGGGCGATATCAATCCCTGCCATTGCCTGCAGCACTGCACCGCTGCGCCCGTAGTAAATGGTGGCTTTGTGCATCTTCTTCCACAGACGGCCGGTCTCCAGCGGGTTCTCGCCGATCAGCAGCGATTTCAGGCCGGTGACCATGGTGTGCGAATAGGGCG
This sequence comes from Pantoea sp. BL1, assembly GCF_000963985.1. Classification (NCBI taxonomy): domain Bacteria; kingdom Pseudomonadati; phylum Pseudomonadota; class Gammaproteobacteria; order Enterobacterales; family Erwiniaceae; genus Pantoea; species Pantoea sp. BL1. Next base: position 1,181 of record NZ_JZRH01000058.1, read on the forward strand.
CTTCGATAATGGCTTTGGTGACATACGGGCTGCCATCCACTTCACCCCAACCGGTGATGCCCGCATCGGTGGTGATTTTGATAAGCAGTGCATCCTGCGAGCTATCGGTGCGCTGCTCAATAACCGGCAGACGCAGATAAAACGCTTCAACGTTGGTGATCTTCATCGTGGTTTTCCTGGTGTAAAGGCAATCAATAAAGCATCAGCCCACAGCGGAACGCTGCTGTCGGCGCTGCGTAATCAAGGTCTCGTAATCCACATCCAGTGCCTGAATGCGGATGTGGTTTTCAATCTCATCGGTCATCTGCGCGATATCGCCCTCGGCGAACACGTTGATCAGCCGCTGGTGCTCTTCAATGATGTCGCTCATCGATTTACCCATGGTGGAGAGGCCGAAAATCACCGTCAGCTGGCGTGCGATCGACTCCCACAAATTGCTCAATACCGGGTTGTGGGCGAAGCTGCACAGCGTGCGGTGGAAATCGGTGTCCGCCGAGGCAAAGCCATACACATCGTCGTTTTGCATCATGGTTTGCATCTGTGCCACGCCCTTATAAAGCTGCGTCAGTTGCTCAGTGCCGTTGCGTCCGGCTTCAATCGCACGACGACAGGCCAGCGTCTCCAGCGGGATACGCACATCGATAATCTGCTCCAGCCGCTGATGGGAGATCTCCATCAAACGAATGCCTTTATACGGCTCGCTGGTGACGATGCCCTGGCTTTCGAGAATGCGCAGCGCTTCACGAATCGGCACGCGACTCATGCCGAGTTTTGCGACCAGATCCGGTTCAGCGATGCGGTCACCGGGTAAAATCAATCCGCGCGAGGCGGCGCTGAGAATGGCGTCTACCGCATGATCGACCAGCGTGCGCGGACGCGCAGCTTGCCAGTTGCCGTCTGTGGCGGCTTCCTGCGCCAGCGGTGCGCTGCTTTTACGGCTTGGGGTGGATGATTTTCCTGCCATGGTGATTGTCCTGTTTAAACCTGTCGGGTCACGAACTGACCAAAGCCGGGTTCAACCTGCATCTGGTCATCCTGGAATACCGTGACACCACGAATAAGTGTGCGCACCACTTTACCCTGACAGCGCATCCCTTCAAATGCGCTCCACTTGCCGAGCCCCTGGAATTTTTCCCCCTCCACGATCCAGCTTTGCTGCGCATCGATGAACACCAAATCGGCATCGAAGCCGGGTGCAATCGCGCCTTTTTTTCCCCACAGCTGGAAGGCTTTGGCGGGGCCGCTGGCGGTCATACGGGCAAATTCCGTAAGGGCCAGGCCGCGATCGATATGCGCCGCGCTGAAGAACATCGGACTTAATGTTTCAACGCCAGTTAGCCCCATACCGGCGTCCCAGATGCTGGCTTCACCGGCTTGTTTCTGTGCCGGGGTGTAGGGGCAGTGGTCCGAGGCGATCATGTCGACGTCACCGCGCAGCAGCACCTGCCACAGCGCATCTACCACCGGACGTGGGCGGATCGGCGGGCCACAGCGCGCATTCGGTCCGATGCGTACCAGATCGTCTTCATCCAGAATCAGATAGTGCGGACAGGTTTCGAAGCTGGCGCGCACCTTACTTTTGGCGGCGACGATGGTTTCGGCGGCGCGTGCGGAACTGACGTGCACGATGTGGCAGCGTGCGCCGGTCTCCTCCGCTACCGCTAAGACGCGACCCACGGCTTCGATTTCGGCGATTTCTGGCCCGGCCAGCGCATGCGCGCGGGTATCTTTGCGTCCAGCGCGGCGCAGTTCGCTACCGGCACCGATCAGGATGTCGTGGTTCTCGGCGTGCACGCCAATCAAACCGTCAAAGGTGGCCAGTTCACGCATCGCACGCAGCAAACCATCATCGTCGAGGCGCGGTAATCCTTTTTCGTCAGTGGCTTCGCCGTTGGGTGCGCCGCTGCACAGGAACGCTTTGAACGCCAGGGCACCGGCCTGATCCAGCGCTGCCAGTTCGTGCACGTTGCGGCCATCCAGTCCGGCCCACATGGCATAATCCACCGAGCAGTTGTCCGCCAGCCAGCGCTGCTTAGTGGTGAAGTTGGCGAGGCTGGTGGCAGGCGGCAGCGAGTGCGGCATTTCAACGATGGTAGTGACGCCGTGTGCGGCCGCACCGCGCGTGCCTTCGCGCAATTCCTGCTCCGGAAAATCATGCGAACCGGTGAAATGGGTGTGCACATCAATCGCGCCAGGCACGATGATTAAACCTTGCGCATCAATGATTTCATCGACGCCGTCAGCGAGGGCACCCGGCATCAGCAGACCGCTGATTTTGCCATTTTCAATCAGCACATCGGCGGGTGCAGCGCGGGTTTCTGTCACCACCAGGCCGTTGATAATTAATTGTTTCATCACTCTGCTCCTGCTTGCGTCACCAGCTCGCGATAGGGAACGGGCTGAGAGGGATCCAGCCAGCCGATAGCGCTCAGCAACTGGCTGAAGTGGTCAAATTCATCTGCTGGAATCAGGCCGTTGGGCGCGAAAACGTGGGCTTGCTGATAAGCGGCTAAACCGGTGACCAGCGCATCAAGCGGATAATCGGGATAACAGTGCTGCACCTGCGCTGCCAGTGCTGCGGCATCATGCGTGGCGATCCACGCCAGTGCCTGTTCGATGGCGCGCGAGAAGGCCGCAAACGCAGCGGCTTTCTCAGTGAGGACATCGGCCCGCGCAATGTAGGCGCTCCACGGCACCTTGCCGCACAGTAAAGCGAGGCTACTGATGCTGCTCAGCTGTCCGGCGGCAATCGCCGGTGCCAGCATATGCATGGCGTGCAGCGCATAGTCCGCTTCACCCCTTGCGACGGCCGCGAAATCCCGTGCCTGATCGCCACTACCGGCAATCAACTCCACCTGATCCTGCAAACCCTGCTGGGACAGTAGCCAGCGGAAGGTCAGCGTGGCGGTGCCGACGTTACCAACATCCAGCACGCGTTTGCCGCGCAAATCACTGAGCTGAAAATCGGGCTGAGCCTGCGCTGCCGCCAGAAACCACGGGTTGGCGGCGACCGAGGCGCAAAAGCACTGCAACTCAGCGCCGTGCTGTTGGTAATGCTTCATCACGACCATTGGACCGCCCAGCGTAAGGTCCGCTTCGCGGCTCAACACCGCCGGCACTTGCCCGCCTTGCACGGTATGGCCGCCCGATGCGCTGGTGGTGAAGCTCACCTGCAACTGCTCAGCGGCAAACAAGCCGAGGCTGTCGGCCAGGTAGTGGGCGCAGTAATAGATGCGTGATTCGCTGGCATCGCCCTGATTGAAGATTAACGAGTGCATCAGCTGCGTACCTCCGTGACAAAACTGCCATTGAGCGCAGCCATGTCGCTGACACCGCACCAGTGGCTGATAGCCGTGATCTCATTGATCCAGCCGGAGAGCAGATCGAACACTGCGCTTTCGCCGCCGGCCACCAGGGCACTGATGATCGGGCGCACGCTGAGTGACAGTGAAGCCCCCAGGCAGCGCGCCACCACCGCCTCACTGCCGCAGCGCACGCCGCCATCCAGCAGCAGCGGCAGACGAGTGACCGCCTGTAAATCGGCGAGCTGATCGACCGGTGTGGCCCAGCGCGCGCTTTGGCGCAGGCCAATATTCGAGGCGATGATGCCGCTCACACCGTGCTGTGCTGCCGGTGCCGCATCGTCATGATGCAAAATGCCTTTTAGCCACAGCGGCAGTTGACGCGCAGCGCAGTGTGCGGCCACCTCGTCAATTTCCTGCCAGCGCCACACCGGAAACGCCGGCAAGGGTTCAACGCCCGGTTGCGTGCCGCCGACGGTGTGCCAGCCGCGCTGTTTGAGCGCTTTTCCAATCGAGAAGCCGCCGGGCTGTAATCCCGGCACCGGATGCACCGGAGCCAGCACGGTGAGAACGATATTTTTGAATCCGGCTTGTGCAGCCTGATCGATCAAATCTTTGATACGCCCAACATCACCCGCCGCGCGTAGCTGTAGCCAGCAGCGATCGTACTCTGCGCCAATCTGCTCCAGCGGCGTGACCGTCTCTTCGGAGATCACCAGCGGCAGTTGCAGACGTTTGCAGGCGCGGGCAATCGGCAGCAATCCCTCTTCATGGAAGATGCGATCCCCCGCAAAGGCACCGACGCCGAGCGGAGCAGACCAGGTTTCATTGAGGAGGGTGGTCTGGGTGCTGATCGCCTCATTGCCCTGCAGTACACGCGGCAGCAAGCGAAAACGGCGCAGCGCCTGCTGGTTAGCATCCGGTTCGTCAGCGAGCGCGTCGGCGGGCTGCCCCTGCATATAGCGGAACAGCGCATCGCCCAGACGTTCACGAGCGGCAAGATCATGCATTGGCATGCTGAGCCTCCGTGGCATTTTCATGTTCAAGGAAGGTGGCAAAAGCCGGCGTTTTTGGATTCTGCAAAATGGCCGGTGGCCCTTCTTCAATCAGCGCCCCGTTCTGCAGGAACACCACGCGATCGGCCACGCCCGCCGCGAAAGCAATGTCATGGGTGCTGATAATCATGGTGATGCCGGTTTGTGCCAGGCTGCGCATAGTCTGGTTCACTTCACGCACCAGCTCAGGATCGAGCGCCGAGGTCGGCTCATCGAACAGCAGGATTTGTGGTTCTGCTGCCAGCGCGCGGGCGATGCCAACACGCTGTTTCTGCCCGCCGGACAACTCATGCGGCAGCGAGGCGGCGAAATCCTGCAATCCGACCATCTTCAGGGCACGTATTGCTTTAGCGCGGGCGATTTCGGGTTGGGCACCCTGCACTCGCAGCAGAATACTCATCACGTTTTCCAGCGCGGTGAGGTGATCGAACAGCGCGAAGTGCTGGAACACGATACCGATGCCGGATTTGGCGCGGTTAGCGGGCAGATGACGCGCAGCCAGAGGGCGGCCGTTTTCATCGCTGCCCATAAAGTGGCCTTCGGTCTGGATGGTGCCGCTGCTGCGTGGCGTCAGCGCCAGAATCGATTTCAGCAGGGTACTTTTGCCGGAGCCGGAACGACCGAGCAGCACCACGACTTCGCCACGACGCACGGTCAGCGACAGGGATTTCAGCACCGCTTTACCGGCGTATTCGACGCACAGGTTGTCCACTTCCAGCACCGGCGCGGCGGTTTGCGTATCCCAGCGACGTTTCGGCAACTGCATCGACATCACGTCCGCTTCTGGCGGCAGTTTTGCCAGGCGCGCACGGGCACGGCGGGCACGTTCGTCGAGGTTATAGAATTTCTCCAGCCACCACTGACCGCCCGCCAGCAGCGTAGAGAGAATCAGGTAAATACCGCCCGAGGCCACCAGTACCGGAATGAACAGGAAGTTCTGCGACACGATGGCCTGGCCGCGCATCGTCAGCTCATTCACGCCCACGACGGAAGCCAGCGAGGTCGATTTCAGCAGGCCGACGGTTTCATTGCCCATGGTCGGCAGAATGGCGCGCAGCGCTTGCGGAATCACCACGTGGATCATCTCTTTGGTGCGCGAATAGCCAAAGGCCTGCGCTGCCATGCTCTGATCGCGATCGGTGGCCATAATGCCGCCGCGAATAATCTCGGCGCAGAAGGCGGTTTCATTAATCATCAACGCCAGCAGGGCACTGGTGAACGGGCTGAAACGCAGGCCGAACTCTGGCAGAACGTTGTAGAGCAGAATCAGTTGCAGCAGCACCGGCGTGCCGCGCAGCAGATAGATGTACGTTTTCACCGGCACGCGGATAAACCAGTGCTTTGAGGTGCTGGCCAACGCCAGGAAAAAGCCAATCAGGATGCCGCCCGCTAATGCGCCAACCAGCAGCTGAACAGCGATGACGGCCCCTTCCCAAAGGTAAGGGAAGGTCAGGTACTTAAGAAAATCATCCAAGGCGTTATCTCCCTCAATGCGATCGCTTGGGTTGCCCGTGATGCAGCAACCCAATTGATCCGACTGAGTTTATGCATTAACCACGTGCAACAACCGGGCGTTCAGCAGCGCTGCCCTGACCCCAGTAATCCAGCAATTTCTTCTGCGCACCGCTCTCCTGAATCACCTTCATCGCATCCATGACTGCACTGCGCAGCGTGGTGTTGTCTTTGGCGATAGGGAAGCCAACCATGATCGGCAGGTCAACGGTAAAGCCGCTTTCCAGCGTTTTGTCGGCTTTGGCGATGGCGATGGCGGAACCGGCTTCAGTCAGATAGATGTCGGCGCGACCGCTTTTCACCGCCTGAATGCTGTTGTCAGTGTTCTGTACCATCAGCATGCTGACTTCTGGCTTACCGGCGGCGGTGCATTTGGCGCTCTGCTCAGGCACCAACTTATTGGCTTCGTAAGAACCGGCAGCGGCGGCCACGGTTTTGCCGCACAGGTCATCCACAGTGATAATTTTTTTCGGGTTGCCCTTCGCCAGAATCGAACCATCCTGCACCTGCATGGAGGCGACGAAAGCGATCTGCTTCAGACGTTCATCGGTGACATACAGCATCGGACCGATATCGGCACGACCGCTGGAGATGGAGGTCAGCAGCACGTTGAACGAACCGGTCTGATAACTGTGTTTTGCCCCAAGGCAGCTGCTGATACGTTCGAACAGCGAAGGATCGAGACCTTCAATAATGCTTGGGTCTTTTCCGGAAGGGGCTTCGAAGCCTTTGGTATAGCCACCCAGGCCTACCACCAGATCTTTGCCTTTGAGTGACGGGTATTTGGTCTGCAGCGCCTTGCACTGCGCCATCGCCGCAAAATCGCTGGCGGTTGGCGTAATCGGGTCGGTGCTGGCGGCATGGGCGCTGGAGAGGCCCGCTAACAGCGTGCCGGTGATGCCAGAGATCAGTAATGCGATGCGTGCAAATTTCATAATAAGGTTCCCCTGGTGCTGGTGAATGTGTAAGCGATGACCTTGTGTTTTATGAACGTCTTACGGCTTTTATAGGTACTGCGACTTCAATAACCTCTTGCAACATCAACCTGGTTGCGCAGCGGATGGCCACTGCGGAAACGCACCAGGTTATCGATAAACACCTCAAGGCAGCCCTCAAGGTAGGCACTGTGATCGTCCAGGCTGCAGTGCGGTGTCATCACCACGCCGGGTGTGCTCCACAGCGCATCGTCCACTGGCAGCGGCTCTTGCGGATAAACATCCAGAACCGCACCGGCCAGTTCACCGGCGCACAGTTTTTCGCGCATCGCGGTGTAGTCGAACACGGCGGCACGACCGACAATCACGATGCCGGCGCGGGCAGGCAGCAGATCGAGACGGCGGCGGTCAAACAACCTGTCTGTCTGGGGCGTGAGCGGCAGCGTTGAGACCAGGACATCCACCTGCGGCAGAACATCGTCCATCGCATCAATGCGAATACAACGCGCTACGTCGGCATCGCACTGGCCGCTGCGCGTCACGCCAATCAAGCGGTAGCCCTGCGCGGTCAGCAGTTTCGCTGCCGCTGTACCGATACCGCCGACGCCGAGCAGCAAGACCGTTTTGCCACGCGCGCAGCCGCCGAAGGTGGGACGCCACAGGCGTTGGGCCTGATCCTGCAGAAAACCGGGAATGCCAAAGTTGAACATCAGCGCGGCCATCAAAATGAACTCGGCACCTTTATCGCCGTGCACGCCGGACGCATTGGTCAGCGTCATGCCCTGCGGCAGATGTGTCAGCCACTGCTCGACGCCGGCGGACATCACCTGCACCCAGCCGAGGCGTGGTGCGCTGAAGGTATCGAGCGCCAGCTTGCGTCCGCTCCACAGAATGTCGCTGGTGGCGAGGAAATCTGCGGTATGCGCGACATGGCTGTTTTCGCTCAGGGTAAAGTGACCGCGCAGTTGCGGATGGGCATCCAACTGCTGTTGCAGATGCAGCATGCTCAGATGCAAGGCCTGCGGTGCGCTGGCGTCGTTTTCGATATGAATATGCATTAGCGCATCGCCGTGACTTCCATCTCGACCAGCAGGTCAGGATGGTTAAGTTGAATGCCAACGGTGGCGCGTGCCGGGAACGGGAACTGGAAGAACTCGCTGTAAGCCGCGTTCATCTCACTGAAGGTGCTGAGGTCGGTGAGATAGATCGTCACGCGCACCACGTTATCGAAGGTCATTTGTGCTTCGCTCAGCAGGTCGCCGACGTTTTTCAATACCTGACGCGTCTGGCTGGCGATGTCATTGCCCTTGATCTCACCGCTGTAGGGGTCAATCGCCACCTGGCCGGAGATAAACAGCATCGGTTCGTGCAGTACGGCGGCGGAAAGCGGAGCCGGGCCCATTGGGCGGTCACTGGCGTTCATTCCTGGATAAGCAATCGCGGTCTTCATGGTGAAATTCCAAGCAAAACTGTTTCACCGCAATTTCGTATACGATTATACAAGTGTCAATGTGCGATTTTTGACCATCGGGTCGAAAAGGTGATGCGTGTCACGTAATAGGATTTGATTATAGTGTGGTTATTTTTATGAAATTTAAGGATTAAATTAATAGATAACGCGTTCGTGGCGGTGTTGAATTGAATCGTATACGATTTTCTTATCTCAAGGTTTTAGCCGGTTAAACCGTGGCAAAACCACTCCCCGGCACGCCAGGATTTCCGGCTGCACAATCCGCGGTCAAAGGGTATACTGTCGCACTCTTTTTTAATCGACCCTTATCGCGTACTCAACATGCAAAAGTTTGATACCAAGACCTTTCAGGGCCTGATCCTGACCTTGCAGGATTACTGGGCGCGTCAGGGCTGCACCATCGTCCAGCCGCTGGACATGGAAGTGGGCGCTGGCACTTCACACCCAATGACCTGCCTGCGCGCCATTGGTCCAGAGCCGATGGCTACCGCCTATGTGCAGCCTTCACGCCGTCCTACCGATGGTCGCTACGGTGAAAACCCGAACCGTTTACAGCACTACTATCAGTTCCAGGTGATGATCAAACCTAACCCGGACAATCTGCAGGAGCTGTATCTGGGTTCACTGCAAGAGCTGGGCCTGGATCCGACCGTACACGATATTCGCTTCGTGGAAGATAACTGGGAAAACCCTACGCTGGGTGCCTGGGGACTGGGTTGGGAAGTGTGGCTCAACGGTATGGAAGTGACGCAGTTCACTTACTTCCAGCAGGTGGGCGGCATGGAGTGTAAGCCAGTGACGGGTGAGATCACTTACGGACTTGAGCGTCTGGCGATGTACATCCAGGGCGTCGACAGTGTTTACGATCTGGTGTGGAGCGACGGCCCATTTGGCCAAACCACCTATGGTGAAGTGTTCCATCAGAACGAAGTCGAACAGTCGACCTATAACTTTGAATACGCGGATGTGGACTTCCTGTTCTCCTGCTTCGAGCAGTACGAGAAAGAAGCGCAGCAGCTGCTGGCGCTGGAAAAACCCCTGCCGTTGCCAGCTTATGAGCGCATCCTGAAAGCGGCACACAGCTTTAACCTGCTGGATGCACGCAAGGCGATCTCGGTGACCGAGCGCCAGCGCTATATCCTGCGTATCCGCACCCTGACGAAAGCCGTGGCGGAAGCCTATTACGCGTCTCGTGAGGCACTCGGTTTCCCAATGTGCAATAAAAACAAGTAAGAGGCAGCCATGACCGATAAAACTTTCCTGGTGGAAATTGGCACCGAAGAGTTGCCTCCGAAAGCCCTGCGCAGTCTGGCAGAAGCCTTTGCTGCGCACTTTACCGCAGAACTGGACAGCGCCGGTTTAGCACATGGCGAGGTGAGCTGGTTTGCCTCTCCACGCCGTCTGGCGCTGAAAGTGGCCCAATTGGCCACAGCGCAGGCCGATCGTGAAGTGGAAAAACGTGGCCCAGCGATTGCTGCCGCGTTTGATGCCGATGGCAATGCCACCAAAGCCGCCGAAGGTTGGGCGCGCGGTAACGGCATCACCGTGGATCAGGCTGAGCGTCTGAGCACCGATAAAGGTGAATGGCTGGTGCATCGCGCGGCGGTGAAAGGCGAAACCGCCCAGGCACTACTGCCAGCAATGGTAGTGACCGCGCTGAGCAAGCTGCCGATTCCAAAACTGATGCGCTGGGGTGCAAGCGACGTGCAGTTCGTACGTCCGGTACATACTGTGACGCTGCTGTTGGGTGATGAGTTGATCCCGGCGACGATTCTCGGTATTCAGTCCGATCGCGTGATTCGCGGCCACCGCTTTATGGGCGAGTCAGAGTTCACCCTCGACAACGCCGATCAGTATCCGCAATTGCTGCTGGAGCGCGGCAAAGTGGTGGCTGATTTTGCGACCCGTAAAGCCAAAATCAAAGCGGATGCGGAAGCGGCGGCGCAGCAGTTGGGCGGTATCGCCGATCTGAGCGACAGCCTGCTGGAAGAAGTGGCCTCGCTGGTGGAATGGCCAGTGGTGCTGACGGCTAAATTCGAAGAGAAGTTCCTCGCGGTGCCTTCTGAAGCGCTGGTTTACACCATGAAGGGTGACCAGAAGTACTTCCCGGTGTACTCCGCTGACGGCAAACTGCTGCCAAACTTTATCTTCGTCACCAACATCGAATCGAAAGATCCGCAGCAAATCATCTCCGGTAACGAGAAGGTGGTGCGCCCGCGTCTGGCCGATGCCGAGTTCTTCTTCAACACTGACCGTAAAAAGCGTCTTGAAGATAACCTGCCGCGTCTGGAGACCGTACTGTTCCAGAAAGAGCTGGGTACGCTGCGGGATAAAACGGACCGCATTCAGGCGCTGGCGGGCTGGATTGCCGCTCAGATTGGTGCCGATGTGAACCACGCCACCCGCGCGGGCCTGCTGTCGAAGTGTGACCTGATGACCAACATGGTCTTCGAGTTCACCGATACGCAGGGCGTGATGGGCATGCACTATGCACGCCATGATGGCGAAGCCGAAGATGTCGCGGTGGCGCTGAACGAGCAGTATCAACCGCGCTTTGCCGGTGATGCACTGCCATCGAACCTCGTGGCTTGTGCTGTCGCGATTGCCGACAAGATGGATACCCTTGCGGGCATCTTCGGCATTGGTCAGCATCCGAAAGGCGATAAAGACCCGTTCGCACTGCGCCGTGCTGCGCTGGGTGTGCTGCGTATTATCGTTGAGAAGAACCTGCCCCTCGATCTGCAAACTCTGACCGAGGAAGCGGTGCGTCTCTACGGCAGCAAGCTGAGCAACGGCAAAGTGGTGGATGAAGTGATCGACTTCATGCTGGGTCGTTTCCGTACCTGGTATCAGGAAGAAGGCCACAGCGTTGACACCATTCAGGCCGTGTTGGCGCGTCGTCCAACCCGCCCGGCGGACTTCGATGCGCGCATGAAAGCGGTTTCCCACTTCCGTACTCTGGAAGCGGCATCGTCGCTGGCTGCGGCTAACAAGCGTGTCTCCAACATCCTGGCTAAAGCGACCGAAACCCTGAACGACAGCGTGCAGGCATCGTTGCTGAAAGAGAACGCCGAGATCCAGTTGGCGACCTTCGTGACGGCGCTGGGTGACAAACTGCAGCCGTACTTCGCGGAAGGCCGTTATCAGGATGCGCTGGTGGAACTGGCGCAGCTGCGCGAAGCGGTCGATAACTTCTTCGACAACGTGATGGTTAACGCCGATGAAGCGGAAGTGCGTATTAACCGCCTGACGCTGCTGGCGCAACTGCGCGCACTGTTCCTGCAGGTAGCCGATATTTCACTGCTGCAGTAAGTGATGTACTGAAGTGAACCGAAGGGACGAGAAATCGTCCCTTTTTGTTTTAGAGCCATTGCGGAGTTTTGATATGAGACATTGCATCCTGGGAATGATGTAAGACACGCAGGATGATCACCTTCTCAGATAGGGTTCGATAAAAAATAACATGTTCGCGATGAGGCAATGCATAAATCCGGTCACCTAAATCAGTACGTCTTCGCCCTAACTCATTCTCGGATAGTTGATGAAAGCGTTGATAAATATCCTGTACATATCTCTCTGTTTTTTCCAGGCCAAAGTTCCAATGTCCATATAGCCAGATTGATGCCAGATCGGTATCAGCTTCCGGCATTACCCTTATCGTCCTTTTCATCTATGCCCGCCCTGGCTTTCATTTTTTTAAGGAAAACATCGATATCCCATTCGATGGGTTCACCACTGTCCATCCCCTCCTGGATTAACCTTCTTAAATTCTCCAGCTTTGAAGCCGCCTGCTTCTCCTGAAGTAAACGCAGCGAGTCGCGCACCACTTCGCTTTGGGTTCGGTAGTCACCGGACGCCACCAGAGATTCAACAAACTCGCGCAGTTCATCACCTAAATCGATTGTCATGGTACGTGCCATCATCGTGTCCCAATGTAAGAAATATTCTTACATCCTGGCACATTTTTGAGCAATGCGGAATCGGCGTTGCAGCGCAGTTACAGTGAGAACTGCGAAGCAACGCGAAGGATTAAGTGCGGGTGTCGAACAGGCGGGCGTCGCGCAACAGGTGATCGTTACCGCGACGGCGGGTGAAGCCGCTGCGGTCGAAGAATTCCAAAATCTGAACCGCGATTTTGCGTCCGGTGCCGAGCTGGTTGCGGAAATCGGCGGCGCTGGTGCTGCCACCGTTGGCGTCACGCTGGCGAATCAGATCGGCGAAGATCTGGATCTGGTCGCTGCGGTAGTAGCGATCGCGGACGATCGCCGTGATATGACCGAGGCGCGCGGCGGTGAGCAGCAGGCTGCGAATGGTTTCTTCATCTTGCTGGGTCGCCAGTGCAATGTCGCGTACCCATAGCGGCTGGTCGCTGAACAGTGGGCCGACCTGCTGCCACAGCGTTTCTTCCTGGGGATTGAAGCGCGGTTCGAAGTCAGGCAAATGCAGCCAGCCTTGGCGGTGCTGCAACTGGCCTTGTGAAAGCAGCCGATCGATCAGTGCGAGAACCTGTTCCGGCGGCTGGTGGGGAAGAGCCACGCGACGCAAGCGATCGCGACCAATGCCCGGCACTTCAGGGTGCTGCTGATGAAACGCGGTGAGCGCTGCCAGCAGTCGCTGCTGCCAGTCATTGGCCTGTTCTGCAGCCATGATGGCGCTGCCGAGCCGCACGGGCGCCACCTTGTCCAGCAGGTTGGTGAGTGCATCGTCACTCAGCTGGCGTGCCCAACTCAGCTCGGCCATGTCGACGGGTTGCTGTGCCAGGTGCGCCTGCAAACTCTCTTCATCGGCTTCCGCTGCCGCCAGCTGTTGCAGCCAGCCAAGATAATCAGGATGGCGCTTGCCGCGTTTCTTGCTGTTCAGCAGCAGCACCCGTCCGCCACCGAGCGTGAGCTGTGCATTGCTGTCGCGGATAATCAGCCGATCGTTTTCCGCCAGCCACAGCGGCTCGTTGAGCACCAGTTCCGCCAGTTCGCCCGCAATCAGGTTCAGTCGGCCAGTCACATGGCTGGCGGCATGGTGAAGATGGACTGGCTGCGAGGGATTTCTTAACGGCTGTAGCAGACGCAGCGCCACGATCAGTCGCAGGGTGCCCGAGGGCTGTGGTTGTGCCAGCAGCCAGTCACCGCGCGCAATCTGGTCTTTCTCCACATCGCCAACGATATTCAATGCGATGCGTTCTCCGGCCTGCGCACGTGTGACTGACTGATTCTGCGCATGCAGAGAACGCACGCGTACGGGTCGATTGAGGCTGCTGAGCCATAAGGTATCGCCCACGCTGACTTCACCCGAAAGGGCGGTGCCGGTGACCACTAATCCGCTGCCTTTGAGGGTAAATGCACGATCAATGGCGAGGCGAAAGCGGCGGTGAGTGTCGATAGACGGTGCGCATAGTTGACCCAAATGCTGGCGCAGCGCGTCGATGCCTTGCTGGGTGGTGCTACTGGTGACAAACTGCGGTACCGCCAGCCAGCCCAGTTGCTGCGTTAACTCCGCCACCTGGTGCTGCACTTCGGCGATGCGTACGGCGTCCACGCGATCTGCTTTGGTCAAGGCAACGCTGAGTGGAGGTTGTCCGGCCAGACTCAGTAGTTGCAAATGCTCACGTGTTTGCGGCATCACACCGTCATCGCACGCCACCACCAATAAAGCATGATGAATACCGCCGATGCCCGCCAGCATATTGGCGAGGAATTTCTCGTGTCCGGGCACATCGATAAAGCCCACAACGCGGCCATCCGGTTGCGGCCAGTAGGCGTAGCCGAGATCGATAGTCATGCCGCGCCGTTTCTCTTCAGGCAGGCGATCGGCATCGACACCGGTGAGCGCCTGTAGCAGCGCGGTTTTACCATGATCGACGTGTCCAGCGGTGGCGATAATCATGTGGTTAAGGTCCGTATCAGCGCCGCTTCATCTTCAAGGCAGCGCAAATCCAGCCACAGTCTTCCTTCCTGGATGCGGCCAATCACCGGTTGTGATAATGCACGCCAGCGTTGCGCCAGTGCATCCAGCGAGCTGCCGTGAGATTCACGTGGGCTAAACGTGATGGCAAAACTCGGTAAGCGCTCAACGGGTAATGAACCGCTGCCGATTTGCGACGAACAGGCGGCGATATTAAGGGAAAAATCAGCGCCATAAGCGTGTTCCAGCGCAGGCATCAGTCGTTCGGCCTGCTGCAAAATCTCGTGTGGCGATCGCGTCAACAAACGCAGCGTGGGCAGCGCTTCGCGCAAAGTTTCCGGTTGGCGGTAAAGCTGCAAGGTGGCTTCCAGCGCGGCCAGCGTCATCTTATCCACGCGTAAAGCACGCTTAAGCGGATGCTGTTGCAGCCGATCGATAAGCGCCTGTTTGCCGACGATAATCCCTGCTTGCGGACCGCCCAGCAGTTTATCGCCGGAAAAACTCACCAGATCCACACCGGCGGCAATCAGCTGTTGCGGCATCGGCTCGGCGGGCAAATGAAAAGCGGTCATGTCGATGAGCGAACCGCTGCCTAAATCAGTGATCACCGGCAGCTGATGTTGCGCCGCCAACGCCACCAGCTCGGCTTCCGCAACCGCATGAGTGAAGCCCTGAATCTGGTAGTTGCTGGTATGCACCTTCATCAACAAACCGGTGTTGTCGCTGATGCCAGCACGATAATCTTTCAGATGGGTGCGATTAGTGGTGCCGACTTCAACCAGCTGGCAGCCCGCCTGGCGCATCACATCAGGGATGCGGAACGCACCGCCGATTTCGACCAGCTCACCGCGTGAGACAATCACTTCGCGACCTGGCGCCAGTGCTGCCAGCATCAGCAACACGGCGGCGGCATTGTTGTTCACGATACAGGCCGCTTCAGCCCCCGTCAGTTCACACAGCAGCGCACTCACCGCACGATCGCGATGGCCACGTGACGCATCATCCAGCGCATATTCCAGCGTGACTGGCTGGCGCAAGCAGGCAGTGACTGCCTCAATCGCGCGCGCGCTTAACTGCGCACGGCCCAGGTTGGTGTGCAGCACGGTGCCAGTGAGATTGAACACCGGACGCAGCGCGCTTTGTTGCTGCTGTTGCGCGCGGCGCTGCGCTTCCTCTGGCCAGTTAAGATGCCAGCCGGGTAAAGTTTGATGCTGTTGAATATGCGTGCGTGCTTCTTGCTGCATGGCGCGCAGCTGACGGGTGGTAAACGCAGTGCCCGATTGCAGCAGCAGCGGCTGCATCGCGGGATCGCGCAGCAGGCTGTCGATAGCAGGCAGTTGTGAATACAGTGTTTTCATCGGGTGGCTTAGCTTAGCTGGAAGGCGGAACGGTGCGGGCAAAACTCTCCCGCGCAAACAACGTATCGGCCAGCTTGATCAAGGCCGGGCGGTTCACGCACCAGTTAGGCAGCACCCGACGGAAGTTGAGATAACCAATCATGCAGCCAGTGGCGATGTCGGCCAGATTGAGCGTACCGCTGTTCAGCAGTTCACCCTGAGCCGCTGCCGTTTCCAGCGCGTCCAACCCACGCAAAATTTTCTCGCGATTACGCATTAGCACTTCTTCGGATTGCTGATCGCCGGGGCGCATTTGTTCGCGCACAATCATCACGGCGGCATCGTTGATGCCATCGGCGAGCTTTTCCAGCTGACGTACCTGCAGAGCGAGCAGGGCGTCATCCGGCAACAGAGCAGGGGCGTCACCGCGTAGCTCAATGACCTGGGCGATAATCGAAGAATCAAACCAGGTGAGATGGTTATCGTCGACCAGTGCAGGTACTTTGCCCAGCGGGTTGTAGTGCGGCACGTGGCTGTCTTCCACCCAAGGCGACTGGTTAACAAATTCGAACACCAGGCCTTTTTCCAACAGGATCACCGAAATTTTGCGGACAAAAGGGCTGGTGTAGCTGCCAATCAGTTTCATCAGGCGTTTCCTTTGCGACAGTGATAGGTACACAAATTGTAGCGGCGCGATGTATCGCACGTTGTTGTATGGCTCAAAAACAGCGCGATAAATCGTGCCGCGACAGTTCGTAGGACAGCGGCAATTTGCTCAATCCCCAGGAAACATAAACGGATTCAGGCTGCTGCGCGCAAAGCCTTCCTGCTCCATACGCGCATCCAGCACCAGCGAGGCCAAATCATCGGCCACCGGTTCCACCGCTGGATCCTTCTCCTGATACAACATCTTCAGATAGGTGCCACAGTCACCACAGCTTTCGGCTTTCACCGCGGCTTTTTCGCTGTCGAGTGACCAGTAGTGCAGGTCGCGCGTTTGCTCGCAGTTGGAGCACTTACTGCGCACCACATACCATTCACTTTCACACAGATTACAGTGTAGATAACGCAGCCCCTGCTGGCCCACATCCATATGCACCACGCTGGTCACCGGCACGCTGGCGCACACCGGGCAGAATTGACGATGCTCGCCGTATTCTGCGCGGGCTTTGCCAGGGATTAGCGCTGCCATCTGCGCCCAATAGATCGAAAGCGCTGCCCAAATAAACGGGGCTTTATCGCTGCTGACCTGCGCAAAATCACCCTCCAGTAGCGCGCTGGCCAGGCCTTCCAGCTCGGAAGAGGAGGCTTTTTCCAGGTTCTCCAGCACCGCTAATGCCTGGCCGCTCATCTCGGGCTTCAGCTCGGCAATCAGCGAATGCAGCAGACGCTGCCAGTGGGCATCGCGGGGATAGGTGTGAATATCGAGCGGAGGTTTGCCCTGTTCGGCGCTTTCGGCCAAACGCTGGCGCAAATCGAGTTGCAGCGGATGATCGTACAGCACGATGTCTTGCGCCTGCGCGATCACTGCAGCAAAGCGCAGATAATCGCCCAGCGGATTCTTCGCTGCCAGCTCACGTAAACGCGCTGCACGGCGGCTGTACAGATTTTTCAGCCGAGGGAAAAGTAACGGCGGAACCTGTTCCGCCGTGTTTTTTTCGCCTTTCTCCAGCTGGTCCTGCGGGATAATGCGAATACTCATCAGGGACGTTTTTCCTGTTGTGTTTGGCGTTGGCGCTGCTCACGATACCAGCGTGGATGATGTTTCTTTGCCCACGCGGCCGGCACCCAGCCCTCAACCATGGCAGTAATGGTGCCTTTGACCCACAGGGCCGCATAAATGTGCACCATAATCACCACGATCAATGCCACAGCTGAGACCGAATGCACCACCAAAGCGGCGCGAATCAGCGGAATCGCAAAGGCCCCGGCGAAGTAAGGACGCCAGATAACAATTCCGCTCGCCAGCAGCAAGACTAAGCTGATGATAGCAGCCCAGAACACACACTTCTGCCCGAAGTTGTATTTGCCGGTATCACCCACCTCTTCATTGCGCACGATCTTATTGATGTTTTTCGCCCAGATCAGGTCTTCGCGATTGATCAGATTCTGTTTCCAGTAGCGCAAGAACATGATCAGAAAAGCGGCGAACATCACTACACCGACAAACGGATGCAGGATGCGCGCCAGTTGTGGCGTACCCAGCACGTGCATCAGCCAGTTAAAGGATGGGAAGAAGAAACCCAGCCCGCTCAGGGCTGCCAGAACAAAACAGAACGCCACAATCCAGTGATTGATGCGTTCCGGTGCGCTGTAGCGCACCAGACGATCGCGCTTTTTCATCATTCGCGCTCCTCTTTTTCGTGCAGGTTCTCGTCCTCATCCTCTTCCACCCGGTTCGGCCCGACGCCGACATAGTGGAATACCGAGGCAGCGAAGGTGGCGGCGAAACCGATCGCCGCCAGCGGTTTCCAGATGCCTTTCCAGAAAGTGACCGCCGGACTGATACTCGGGTTTTCCGGCAAACCGTGATACAGCTGCGGTTTGTTGGCATGGTGCAGCACATACATGACATGCGTGCCGCCGACGCCTTCCGGATCATACAAGCCCGCATTGTCATAGCCGCGCGTATTCAGCTCCGCCACGCGTTCTGCCGCCAGCGCCTGCATATCGGTTTTGCTACCGAAATGGATGGCGCCGGTCGGGCAGGTTTTCACACACGCCGGTTCCTGACCCACATTGACACGATCGACGCACAGCGTGCATTTATACACGCGGTTGTCGTCTTTATTCAGGCGCGGCACGTCGAACGGACAGCCGGCAATGCAGTAGCCGCAGCCAATGCACTGCTCGGACTGAAAATCGACGATGCCGTTGGCGTACTGAATAATCGCGCCTTCGGACGGACAGGCTTTCAGGCAGCCGGGATCGGCGCAGTGCATGCAGCCATCCTTGCGGATAAGCCACTCTAACTTGCCGTTCTCCTCCACTTCTGAGAAGCGCATCACCGTCCAGGATTTGGCGGTCAGATCCGCTGGGTTGTCATACACCCCAACGTTATGCCCAACCTCATCGCGGATGTCGTTCCACTCTGAACACGCCACCTGGCAGGCTTTGCAACCGATGCAGGTGGTCACGTCGATCAGCTTCGCCACCTCCTGCTGATGATTACGCGCCTGCGGGGCAGGCGTGAAACCATTGGTGGCGGAGCGGCGGATAATGTCTTGTGATTGATAAGCCATCTACGTTCTCCTACACCTTCTCAACGTTAACCAGGAACGCCTTGAACTCTGGCGTTTGCGTGTTGGCATCACCGACAAACGGCGTCAGGGTATTGGCGATAAAGCCTTTCTTCGCAATACCCTGATAGCCCCAGTGAATCGGAATGCCGACGGTATCGACAGTTTTGCCATCCACATCGAGTGGGCGCAGGCGTTTGGTGACCACCGCTTTGGCTTTGATATAACCGCGATTGGAGCTCACTTTCACCGTATCGCCCTGCACGATGCCCAGCTTGTTGGCCAGCTTCTCCCCAATCTCCACAAACTGCTCCGGCTGCGCGATGGCATTGAGCAACGCGTGTTTGGTCCAGTAGTGGAAATGCTCGGTGAGACGATACGTGGTGCCGACATACGGGAACTGCTCGGCTTTCCCCATCGCCGCCAGATCGTCTTTGAACACGCGTGCTGCCGGGTTCGAAATGACGTTCGGATGCAGTGGATTCGTGCCGAGTGGCGTTTCAAACGGCTCGTAATGTTCCGGGAACGGACCTTCGGCCATTTTATCGAGTGCGAACAGGCGGCCCATGCCTTCTGGCTGCATGATAAACGGCCCGACGTTGCTGCCCGGTGCGGCGGTGCTGTAGTCCGGAATATCCATGCCGCCCCATTTGCTGCCATCCCATTTGAGGATTTGCCGTTTCGGATCCCACGGGTTGCCCTGTGGATCGGCCGATGCACGGTTGTAGAGGATGCGGCGATTGAGCGGCCATGCCCAACTCCAGTTCAGCGTATTGCCCAATCCACTCGGATCGGTGTTATCACGCCGCGCCATCTGATTGCCATCTGGCGTCCAGCTGCCTGCAAATATCCAGCAGCCGCTGCTGGTGCTGCCGTCATCTTTCAACTGCGCAAAGCTGCTGAGCTGCTGGCCTTTTTTCACCAGCAACGTGCCTTTGTCATCGAACACATCCGCCAGCGCTTTGCCGTTGCTCTCCATCGCCACTTCTTCCGAAGCCGGGTTATCAGGCGTCTGGTAGTTCCATGTCATGTTCAGCACCTGCTCCGGCAAGGCACCGCCTTCGCTGGCGTACATTTTGCGCAGACGGCTGTAGATACCGGAGAGGATTTCACCGTCATTCAGCGCTTCGCCCGGCGCATCCTGACCTTTAAAGTGCCACTGCAGCCAGCGTCCGGAGTTGACGATGGAGCCATTCTCTTCGGCAAAGCAGGTGGAGGGCAGGCGGAACACTTCGGTCTGAATCTTCGCCGGATCAACATCGTTGAACTCGCCGTGGTTTTGCCAGAAGGTCGAGGTTTCGGTATTGAGCGGGTCGATGGTCACCAGGAATTCCAGTTTCGACAGCGAATCGATCACTTTGCGTTTGTTCGGGAACGACGCGACCGGGTTAAAGCCCTGGCATAAATAGCCGTTCACTTTCCCCTGCGACATCATCTCGAAGTACTGCAAAACGTCGTAGCCCTTGTCCCACTTCGGCAGCCAGTCGAAGCCCCAGCTATTCTCGGCCTGCGCTTTGTCGCCAAAGAAGGCTTTCATCATGCTGACAAAGAATTTCGGGTAGTTACCCCAGTAGTTCACCTGGCCGGGTAGCGTCGGTTTCGGCGTATTGGCCGCGAGATAGGTTTGCAGATCGGTCTGTTTCTCCGACGGCAACGTCATATAACCTGGCAAACTTTGCGACAGCAGGCCGAGATCGGTGAGCCCCTGAATATTGGAGTGTCCGCGCAGCGCATTGACGCCGCCCCCAGCCATGCCCATGTTGCCGAGCAACAGCTGGATCATCGCCATGGTGCGGATGTTTTGCGCACCGACCGAGTGTTGCGTCCAGCCCAGTGCATACAGGAATGAGGTGGTGCGATCGCGCGCGCTGGTTTCACCGATCAGCTCGCAGACGTGCAGGAAGTCGTCTTTTGGTGTGCCACAAATACGTGACACCATTTCTGGCGTGTAACGGCTAACGTGCTGTTTCAGCAGATTCCACACGCAGCGCGGGTGTTGCAGGCTGTCATCGCGTTTGGCAAAGCCGTCATCGCCCAGCTCGTAATTCCAGCTGGTTTTGTCATATTTGCGATTGGCTTCGTCGTAGCCGCTGAACAGGCCGTCATCAAAATGATAATCCTCGCGCACAATCAGGCTGGCGTTGGTGTACGCCTGCACATATTCATGCTGGATTTTGTCATTTTGCATCAGCCACAGCAGCACGCCCGACAGGAAAGCAATGTCGGTGCCGGAACGGATCGGCGTGTAAAAGTCTGCCACCGATGCCGTACGCGTGAAGCGCGGATCGATAACAATCAATTTGGCTTTGTTGTGAATCTTGGCTTCCATCGCCCAGCGGAATCCCACAGGATGCGCTTCAGCGGCGTTACCGCCCATCACAACGATCAGATTGGCATTACGGATGTCGACCCAGTGGTTGGTCATCGCACCGCGACCAAATGTTGGAGCAAGACTTGCTACCGTTGGTCCGTGTCAAACGCGTGCCTGGTTGTCGACCGCTAACATGCCGAGCGATCGGGTAAATTTCTGGGTTAAATAGCCGGTTTCATTGCTGGACGCGGAGGCGCACAGCATGCCTGATGAGAGCCAGCGGTTCACGGTAACGCCTGCAGCGTTTTGCGCGATAAAGTTGGCGTCGCGATCCGCTTTCAGCAGTTTAGCGATACGATTAAAGGCGTCATCCCAACTGATACGCTGCCATTTATCCGAACCTGGCGCGCGGTATTCGGGGTAGTGCAGACGGCTTTCACTGTGGACAAAATCCAGCAGGCCAGCGCCTTTCGGGCACAATGCCCCGCGGCTCACCGGATGGTCTGGATCGCCTTCAATGTGGAAAATGGTCTCTTTGGCGTTTTTCGCGCCGTCACCGAGGCTGTACATTAATAAGCCACAGCCCACTGAGCAGTAAGTGCAGGTGTTGCGGGTTTCGCGGGCACGCAGCAGCTTGTACTGTCGCGTTTCCGCCAGCGCCACCTCTGGCGTAAAGCCGAGGAGTGCTGCCGATGTCCCTGCCATACCGCCAGCACAGATTTTGAAGAATTTTCTTCGGCTGACGTTCATGAATAATCCTTGAGTCGACATTGCTACAATTTGCCTGCGTCATTCAAATGGTCGCTGCATGACCTTCACCCATTCGTTTCTGTCGCTTACGGGTGTAAGCTCCCGACTTGAAAGGGCTTGCTGCCTTGTCACCATCCGAATGACGGGCAAAAATTTTTTTGTGATGCGTTGGGCCGAGGTTCACAATGACCCAACTAACAGTGTGAGAATAGCAGCAGAATAATACCACTGCTTTAATATGGTTGTTGTCCGAGGCGAGCAAAGTGAAAGTCAAAGCACAGGAAAGTCATCAGAGTGTGATTGAGATCTCAGGCGCAGTGCAGGCGCAGGTGCGTCAGCGGCGTGATATCAGCACGTCTGAAACCGACTGGCTGGCACAAGAGGTGCCGATCGCGCTGGTGTATAACGGCATTTCCCATGTGGTGATGATGGCCACGCCCAACGATCTCGAGGCGTTTGCGCTCGGTTTCTCACTCTCAGAAGGCATTATTGAGAAGCCTGATGAGATCTTCGGCATGGATGTGGTGCCCGGCTGCAACGGTATCGAAGTGCAGATCGAACTCTCCAGCCGCCGCTTTATGGCACTGAAAGAGCAGCGTCGTGCCATGGCGGGGCGCACCGGCTGCGGCGTGTGCGGCGTGGAACAGCTCGACCAGATTGGAAAACCGCTGCAACCGCTGCCGTTTACCCAAACCTTCGATCTGGCGAACCTCGATAGCGGGCTGGCGCAACTGCGCAATTACCAACCCATCGGTAATCTCACCGGATGCACGCACGCGGCGGCATGGATGTCGCCGCAGGGGGAATTGCTCGGTGGCTGCGAAGACGTGGGCCGCCATGTGGCGCTGGATAAACTGCTGGGGCATCGCAGCCAGCAGCCGTGGCAACAAGGTGCTGTGTTAGTCTCCAGCCGCGCCAGTTATGAGATGGTGCAGAAATCAGCGATGTGCGGCGTAGAGATATTATTTGCGGTATCTGCTGCGACCCAACTTGCCGTTGAGGTCGCCGAGCGTTGTCATTTAACGCTGATAGGGTTTAGTAAACCGGGACGCGCTACGGTGTATAGCCATCCACAGCGCCTGATTTAAACCACCTGTACCTGTGGCAGCGCCTGTTGGAGCGCAGCTAATGCGCCGGGTTTGGTGGGGCCGCTGTCGCAAATCAGCAAATCCACGTCTCCAATCGGCGCATATACCGTGCGACTGATCACCCCCAGCTTGCTGTGATCCGCCAGTAAAAAGGTGCGCGAAGCCTGCTGCACCATGGCGCGGGCGATCGCCGCTTCGTGTGGATGGAAACTGCTGGCGCCATTTTTGGCATCAATGCCAACCGGTGACAGCAGGGCAACGTCGGCGCGATAGCGGTAAATCTCGCTGACCGTGATTTCACCGCGCGTCTGCTGTGCACCTGCCATCATCATTCCGCCCAGCAAAATCACCTGATTATTCAGCGTTTCATGTTCTTCGGCGGCGCTCAGCGCCAGCGCAGCCTGCAAACTGTTAGTGATAATGGTTAAGCCGGCCATGCTGCGCAGCTGCTCCGCCAGCATGGTGGTGGTGGTGCCGGCATCGAGAAACAGCGTTTGGCCCGGCTGCAAATGCTGCGCAGCCGCTATGGCAATCGAACGCTTCTCTTTTGCCTGGGCACTGCGGCGCACTTGCAGCGGTGCTTCCGGCTGGCTATCTACCGCCACTAAACCGCCATGCACCCGTCGGGCTAAACCCTGCGCTTCCAGCTCAATAATGTCTCGCCGTGCCGTTTCCCGCGAAATACCCAGCTCATTGATAATGCGCTCGGTGCTGACCTGATGCTGCGTGGTCAGCAGGGCTCGAATGCGGTGTAAGCGGGTTTCCTGCAGCATGACTTTTCCCTGTAGCGTAATAATCTGGGCCTAAGCTTACCTGAGTGTCATTACGGCGTCATGTGTATTTAGTTGTATTTGTGTATTTGGTTGCATTTCTCGTTAAAGCAGGCATGATGGTGACAACGGTCACACATCATGCACCCCTTTCACCTTCGCAACGGGAGTTACCATGGCTACACGTTCCACCATCATGGACACCAACAGTTTTCGTGCTGAGCACGCCGACGGTCTGGATGCAGCAACCCGCCAGCTGACGGACAAGCGCAGCAAAGTGTTGGGCGAGTCGTATCGCCTGTTTTATCGTAAGCCGGTGCATCTGGTGCGCGGTGAAGGGCAGTATCTGTGGGATGCCGCAGGTAATAAATATCTCGATGTGTACAACAACGTGGCCAGCATTGGCCACTGCCATCCGGCGGTGATCGAAGCGGTAAACCAGCAGATGAAGATGCTGAATACCCACACCCGCTATCTGCACGAACGCATTCTTGATTACACTGAAGAGCTGCTGGCAACCACGCCAGACGCTATCGACCGTGCCATGTATATGTGCACCGGATCAGAAGCTAACGATTTGGCCATTCGCGTGGCGCGTGCTTTCAGCGGCGGTACGGGCATCATCGTGTCGCAGGAAGCCTATCACGGCACCAGCGATCTCACCTCTGGCGTCTCTCCGGCACTGGGCAGCGGGCAGCCACTGGCGGCCACGACACGCCTGGTTTCGCCGCCGGATGCTTATCGTGTCAACACACCGGATCTCGGTGAATGGTTTGCCAACGAAATCCAGAAACAGATTGATGACATGAAGGCGCACGGCATTAAGTTTGCTGGCTTCCTCGCCGATTCAATCTTCTCTTCCGATGGTGTTTTGCCGAACCCTCGCGGTTTCCTGCAAAAAGCGGTGGATGTGGTGCACGCTAACGGCGGTATTTTCATTGCCGATGAAGTGCAGCCAGGCTTTGGTCGTACCGGTGATGCATTCTGGGGCTTTGCACGTCACGGCGTGGTGCCGGATGTGGTCACCACCGGTAAACCGATGGGTAACGGTATTCCGGTTTCCGGCCTGCTGGCGAAGAGTCATGTGCTGGCGGCGTTTAGTGACGATATCCCTTACTTCAATACCTTTGGCGGCAATCCGGTTGCCATGGCTGCGGCGCAGGCGGTCCTGACGGTGATTAAAGAAGAGGGCTTGCAAGAGCACAGCCGCGTGGTCGGAGCTAAACTGCTCGCCGAGTTGCAGAAGCTGATGGATCGCCATGAGAGCATTGGCGATGTGCGCGGAGCAGGGCTGTTTATCGGCTTTGAACTGGTGCAGGATCGGGAGAGCAAAACGCCGGATAAAGCGCTGGCGCTGGACCTTACCGAGAAGCTGCGCGATCACCATGTGCTGACGTCGGTGGCCGGGCCGTACGGCAACGTACTGAAGCTGCGTCCACCATTGGCTTTCCAGGAATCGGATATTGATTGGCTGGTGGGTGCGCTGGATAAGTCACTGACTGAGCTGGGTCGGTGACACACCGGTCGCCATCAAGCGGTAGCTGGATGGTGAGATGATTATCCAGGGCGGCATTATTGGCTTAAGGCTCGTCACTTAAGACCCTATTTGTAAAGGCTATCACTGGTAAAGTGACAGCCTTTATTTTTAGGGCGAGAGTGTCTGTGGGAGTTCCATTAAAAAAGGGCCATGATGAACATGAACCCTTGAGCGGTAGAGAATATCCAGCGGCAGCTCTTCCATTTCCGACGGAAGTTTCACCGCCACCGTTAGCCATTCCGCATTCGCCTGAAGGTTAAAAGTATAAACCGGGCGACTGGCGCACTCGCTTAGGGACAGCGTCGCCATCGGTCCCAGCAGCGTAATGTACTTTTATTAGGACGGTTCAACGTCTTCCTCCGCAACAAAATTAAAGCGTGCCAGGGAATGCTAACCGCCCGGTAGCTTCCGGGGATCACCTATTTAATTGAAAGCAACTTGTCATAATCCGGGTAGATATGAGGTATGGCTTCAACGCTTCCATCAGGATAAGTCGCCATTAAATTTCCCGGTCGAATAGCTGGTGGCATTAACACAACGACTTTATTGAGATGTATTTGCGGCTCAATATTAATGCTTTCCACAACGATTGTTTTAAATCTCCTCCTCCACCGTTCATATCCTGTATTACCAGCGAAAAGAGAAAGACCTATCGTATTATCAATATGGTTAACTACCATTGGGAAAAAATCAGTTTTCAGTTCAACTCGCTTTCCACTGAACGCTTTAGCCTTTCCGGTCCCGTAGCCATCACTGAGTCCGTAGTCCCCAAAATCAAAGATATAACTGGTATCGATAACCTTTTTTCCCTTCACCAGTGGAACATTATCCGCAATCCTGAAGCTCACCTTCAGCGAGTTCAGCTGCCAC
>NZ_JZRH01000059.1:0-21220 GCF_000963985.1 Pantoea sp. BL1
GCCCGCCAGTAACGCCATCATCATCTGAACCACAGTGACCGCCAGCAACATGATCAGCGGCACCAGCCAGTTGCCGCTGGCATCGTGCAGCATACCGAAACACAGCGGGCCAAGTGCCGCCAGCCCGTAACCGACACACTGTGCCATGCCGGAGAGTTTTGATGCCTGGCGATGATCCCGGGTGCGCAGATTAAACAGTGAAAGGCTGATCACCAGCGATGCGCCCGCGCCCAATCCAGCCAGAATCAGCCACAAAAGTGACCATGCAGGCAGCAGCAGCAAGCCGCCCACCGCGACAAAAATCAGGAATGAAGCGACAAAGCCAATAGCGCGCTGATCGCGCAGTCGTTTAAGGGCACTCATGCAGGCAAGATTGGAGACGATGGCCACAATCTGATAGATGAACAGCATGCCGCCTGCCTCAATCTGGCTAATACCGTTGTCTTGCGCAAACGGCGTGAACCAGCCAATCAGGGTATAAAACAGCAGTGACTGACTGGCCATAAACAGCGAAACTTGCCAGCCCAATGCTGAGCGCCAGGGCGATCGCATCACGCTGTGGGGTGCTGCTGCGTGCACCTGCGGCCCCGATGTTTTCAGGTAAGGTAGCCAGGCGAGCAGCGCGATAAATGCCGGCACAAGCCATACCGCGAGTGAAAGACGCCAACCTGCGGAGCTCATTTCGGCCAGCGGCACCGCAATGCCCGATGCAATGCTGGCTGAAATCCCCATCACCATGGCATACAACCCGATATAGCGTGCCGTGTGCTCAGTAAAGTCACGTTTGATCAGCGGTGGCAACAGGACATTGGCGGCGGCAATCCCGGAACTCAGAATAAGGGTTCCTGCCCACATGGCATTTTCACTGCCGGTAATGCGTAGCAACGACCCCAGCGTGATCAGCAGCAGCGAACCCCACAAACTGCGTTCCAGGCCAAAGCGATTACCAAACCAGGCAGCCGGCGGTGCCAGCGTGGCAAACATCAGCAGCGGTAAAAAGTTGATCACACCTGCGGCACTGGCGCTCAGTCCAAAACTGGCGCGGATATTCTCCAGTATGGGACCGGTGGCGGTAATCGGCGTGCGCAGATTGGCAGCGGTAAGCAGCAATAAAAACAGGAAAAAACCCGCGCGTCGCAGGGCTGGATTTTGGGTTATCGCGGTATGGGACATATTTTGCGCACCATAGAATTGAGGCAGAACGATTCTGCATATGGTGCGTTGATTGACGTTAACGCTTACGCAGCAGTTCATTTCCGCTGAGGAGGGGGGATACTAGCGAGGGATGCTTGACATGTAAAGTCTCAAAATCCATCAAAGATAAAATCAATAGAATCTTTGATTCGCTGGCGATAAGGGCGGGCATCCATCGCCTGTTTTCCTAACAATGATACGGGCACGCTTGCCATTTCATGGGTCATGACGAGATATCCTTCTCCCTCAATTTCGATAACAGGATTAAGCCGTTTTACCTGGCCAGCCTGAAGTCGATTCATGGGATACAAGGGAATAACAATACGCGTCGTGAGCTCATCTATGATATCGCTTTGGACATCGACCAGATAAGGGTAAGCACTGTTTTTACTGGTGTTGTTATAAATGATGTACTGCATTTTTTAGAACGTCCTGTATTCATCGGACAATAAACCATGCTCTTCGGTTATGCGGTTCAGTTCCTGTAAACCGGCGCTATTTTCATGTTTCCATTTTTTTGCAGCAGCTATCCGTACTTCTTGTCGCAATGCTTCACTCAGAATCGCGGATAAGTTTAAACCGGCATCTCTGGCCTGTTGTAAAAGCATTGGTTCGACGGTAACGCTGACGGTTTTCTTTTGGTTAACACTGGTATCAGGCATGAATCCCCCGTGTTGAATACACGTGTTGCACTGCGAGTGAGTATGGATGAAAAGGCAATTGTCTTCAATCTTACAAAAATAAATGCTGGTGACTTGCCTCTCCACCTATCCGCGTCCACCTTTAAAGCCTCTGTTCAACACAAATGGATGCACGATGCTCTGGTTATGGAATACGCTGATCCTGCTGGCGTCAGTGGTAGTGATGGAAGTGGTGGCGGCACTGTCGCATAAGTACATCATGCACGGTTGGGGCTGGGGCTGGCATTTGTCACACCATGAACCACACGAAGGCAAATTTGAACTCAACGATCTCTACGCCGTGGTGTTTATGTTCATGGCGATTGCGCTGATCTACATCGGCGTAAACGGCTACTGGCCGCTGCAATGGATTGGTGCGGGCGTAACCTTGTACGGCGCACTCTATTTCATGGTGCATGACGGACTGGTGCATCAACGCTGGCCGTTCCGCTATATTCCGCGCAAAGGCTATCTCAAGCGTCTGTATATGGCGCACCGCATGCATCATGCGGTGCGAGGGCGGGAAGGATGTGTTTCGTTCGGCTTTCTCTATGCGCCGCCGTTACCTAAGTTGCAGGCGGCGCTGCGACAGCGTCACAAATCTGCTAACGCGGACGCTGCCATAACCCCTGAGGACGCGACTCCGGACGAGCCAAACGCGAAGTAAGCGCCAATCCAGCACCTTTTACCAGCAGCGCCAGTTTTTCTCCGCTGCTGGTGCGTTGTCGCGCATCCCAGGCGTGTTCGCCCGCATGTTGCACTTTCACCCCAATCTCACGATAGACACCGCGTGCGGTGGCGATAGCCCACGCGGAACGCAGCGGCAACCCAGGTAAGCCGGAACGAGCAGAGTGATAATAGGGTTCTGCTTCGCTCACCAGTCGCGCGGCCAGTGGCGCCAGGGCGGCGCGATGTTGCGGATCGGCAAGATTCTGGCCGGTTAAGCCAGCTTGATCCAGCCAGCTTTGCGGCAGATAGCAGCGCCCGTTCTGCGCATCTTCGACGATGTCGCGGGCAATGTTGGTGAGCTGGAAGGCGAGCCCCAGATCGCAGGCGCGATCCAGCACCGCTTCGTCACGGACGCCCATCACGCGGGCCATCATCAGGCCCACCACTCCCGCGACGTGATAGCAGTAGCGCAAAGTATCATCGAACGTCACGTAGCGCGCCTCACGCGCATCCATCGCAAAGCCCTCCAGGTGATCAAACGCCAACTGTGGCGGCAACTGGTGAATTAACGCCACTTCCTGGAACGCTTTGAATGCGGGTTCATCCATATGCGCACCGCTGTAAGCACGGCGGGTTTCAATTTGCAGATGCAGCATGCGCGCTTCGGCATCTTCCACCACATGCTGTGTGCCGCCTTCGCCCAGCGTTTGTCCATCAATCACGTCATCACAGTGGCGACACCACGCGTACAGCATCAGCGTGCTGCGCCGCGTGGGCGCATCGAACAGTTTCGCGGCGGTGGCAAAACTCTTTGAGCCCACCGCCATGGTCTGAGTCACCTGTTCTAACAGGGGTTGGCGATTCATCCAGCGAGATCCTCCTGCATCAATTGCGCAGTGGCTTTCGCCGAGCCAATCACACCGGGTACCCCGGCGCCGGGATGTGTGCCAGCACCCACCAGATAGAGGTTGGCGATATCCGCATCGCGATTGTGCGGGCGGAACCATGCGCTCTGCGTCAAAATCGGTTCCAGCGAAAACGCTGAACCCTGATGGGCATGCAGCGTGTCGCGAAAATCAAACGGCGTAAACATGCGGTGCGTCACCAGTTGCTGACGTAGTCCCGGCATATAGTGCTCCTCCAGATAAGCAAAAATGCGATCGCGTAAACGCGGTCCTTCCTGTTGCCAGTCGATCGCCGCCGTGCCGAGATGCGGCACCGGTGCCAATACGTAAAAACTGCCACAGCCTGCCGGAGCCAGTGAGGGATCGCTGGAGCAGGGTGCATGCAGATAAAGCGAAAAATCGTCTGAAAGCTGGCTGCTGTTAAAAATCTCGTCGATCAGCTCACGATAGCGCGGGCCAAAGCACACGGTATGATGCGCCAACTGTGAATGCGGGTGATTCAGACCGAAATAGAGTACAAACAGCGAATTGCTCATGCGTTTACGCTTCAGCGAGGCGGCACGTTTGCTGGCGGCAGGATGCCCGCGCAGCAACCGATCATAGGTATGCACGACATCGGCATTCGACGCCACCGCATTCGCTGCAAACCGGCGGCCATCTTTCAACTGCACGCCACTTATGCGGTTGCCCTCGGTTTCCAGCTGACTCACTTCGGCGTTGAGCAACAATTCGCCACCCAGGTCGGTAAATAGTTTTGCCATGCCTTGCACCAGCGCACCGGTGCCGCCACGCGGAAACCATACGCCCCATTCGCGTTCCAGCGCATGAATCAAGGTATAGATCGAGGACGTTGCAAAAGGATTACCGCCAACCAGCAGCGAGTGAAAAGAGAATGCCTGGCGCAGGTGATCGTCCTGTATAAATTTCGCCACCATACTGTAAACGCTGCGCCAGGCCTGCAAGCGCCCTAACTGAGGGCCTGCGTGCAGCATGTCACGGAAATGCAAAAAAGGCACAGTCCCCAACTTGAGATAGCCCTCTTTGAACACCTCGCGTGAATAGGCGAGAAACTGCCGATAGCCTGCGATATCGGCCGGGTTGAAGCGGGCAATTTGCTGCTCCAGCAAAGGCTGATTATTGTCATAGTCGAGCTGTTTGCCGTCTTCCCAGCATAAGCGATAGAAAGGCGTGACCGGCATCAATTCGACATAATCACTGAGCGATTTGCCCGCCAGCGTGAACAGCTCTTCAATCGCCGTCGGATCGGTGATCACTGTCGGCCCGGCATCAAAAGTAAAGCCCTGTTCCTGCCATGCGTAGGCACGTCCGCCGGGTTTATCGCGCTGCTCCAGCAGCGTGGTGGGAATACCGGCTGCCTGTAGCCGAATAGCCAACGCCAGGCCGCCGAAACCGGCGCCAATCACATAAGTGCGTGTCATTATTTCTTCCCTGGTTTAGAAGAGGTCGTCATCAGTGCGCGCACCGCTTCACCTATCGGCACGGGCGGTTTGCCACATAAAATGCGCGCTTTATCGCTGAGCCGAAGCTGCCCGGCGTAAAAACGGCTGATTAGTCCGGCATCCAGCCGATA
The DNA here is from genome assembly GCF_000963985.1 of Pantoea sp. BL1. Taxonomy (NCBI): domain Bacteria; kingdom Pseudomonadati; phylum Pseudomonadota; class Gammaproteobacteria; order Enterobacterales; family Erwiniaceae; genus Pantoea; species Pantoea sp. BL1. The sequence goes on from NZ_JZRH01000059.1 coordinate 5,040, forward strand.
AAAGCGCTGCATCACACGCCAGCGCTGTTCCGGGCGTCCGGCTAAGAACAGCATTCGATTGAGCAATCTGAAAAAACGCTGTGTTCGCCACTGCTCGCGTGCAAACTGTTCGATGTCGCGACTGAGCGTTGCCGCATCACAAGGCAACAGTTGGGCAATGCGTTCTGCCAGCGCCAGGGCCGTGGGCAACGAGTAGCCCGTGGTGGCGTGGAACAAGCCCGCACGCAACCCGCTGCAAGGTTGACCACGCTGTTGCTGCCAGAAGGCATCAATATCGCCACTCAATGTGATTGGCAGCGAACCTTGCTCCTCACGCAGCAGAAGGCTCAATCTCCAGTGATGCGCCTTGGCGTAGTCGGCGATATTCTGCCGTGCAGTGTGTTCTGCCAGCGTTGGCTGATTGATGTAGTGCGTATCTTCGATTAACAGACGATCTGCACTGAGCGGTAAGGTGTAGACAAAACGGTAGCCCTGTTGTTGATCCACTGTCGCATCCATCAAGATCGGCTGCGTTAAACCGTGAGGCCTCGCCAGATGCCACTCCTGACCGACAAAGGTTTGATAGCCCAGTTGCAGATGCGGCGTGTGTTGCAGGCCGCGACCATCAATCACCACCGCAGCATGCAGTACGCGATGGTCGGTAAGGGTAACCTGTGTGGGTTGCACCTCTTTCACGGGGGTATCGGTCCAGAGGTCCTCCGCCATCACCTCATAAAGCCGCCGGGCAAAATCCGCAGAGGTGATTGAGCAATACTCCCTACTGAGATTTCGGCGCAATGTGGGGAAACGCACCTGATAACCGGACCAGCGATAGGTAATCAACGGTTGCAGCCACTGAAGTTGCTCGGGGCTGAGGTCATCCTGATGGAATGACCAGGTATGGTTGCCCGCCGGGTGCGTGTGACTTTCCAGCATCAGAATACGCAACTGGGGTTGGCGCTGGCGCAACTGTAGCGCGATCAAGCCATTAGCCAGTCCGGCACCCACTAAAATCACGTCATAATGTTCGGGCATCAGGTCGCCTCCGCCCGCACTACACATTGCTGACCGAGTGCCTGCTCAACGATATCCGCGGCGCGCTGGCAACCCCCTGCGCGCTGTAGCTGCGCCTGAATCGGCGAGATGCGCAGCCGATAGTTGTCATCCGCCAGCAGTTGCTGCAGGTGCTGTTCAAGCTGGTGCACGCGGCTAAAGCGAGAGGCACGATGACCGACGCCGTGCCAGATAATGCGTGATGCCACGCCGGGTTGGTCAAAGGCCAGCGGTAGCGCCAGCATCGGGGTGCCCCATTCCAATGACTCTAACGTGCTGTTGAGTCCGGCATGGGTGATAAACAGCTGCGCATGTTGCAGCGCGGCTGGCTGATCGAGAAAATCCGTCACCCACGCCGCACCGGCGCGCTCCAGCTGCTGCACCTGATTGGCGTCCAAAGCGCCACAATGGGCAATCACCAACGAGAGCTGTTGGTTGCGGCACGCTTGTGCCAGATGCAGGAACAAGCGAAAACGGTGGCCCTGTAATGTACCGAAAGAGGCATACACCACCGGTTGCCGCATCTCAGGCCAGGGCGCGCTGGCACTGCGGGGAGGATTCGATGCGTGCAGCAGACCCACAGCGTGAAAATGGCTGGGCAGATGCTGGCGCGGAAAATCAAATGCCGGAACGAGCTGGCTAATCTGCGCCAGCGGTGACAAACATTCATGCAGGCTGTGGCGATCGGGCAAACCCCATCGTTGCGCATGGTGGCTGATCACCGCGCCATGGCGCTGCATCAGGCGATCATAAATATCCTGGCTGGTCTGAAAACGTTGCAGTGATTTTTCATCCTGACCAAATTGAAACGGCATCACCGCCAGCGGAATGCCTGGTTCGCGATTCACCGGCAACGCGCAGGCCACTGAAACAAAGGGGAGCTGCAACGCTTCTGCCACTAATCCACCCGCCGCTTCCATCTGATCGGCAATCACACCATCGACTTGCAACGATGTTAAACGCGCAGGCAGTTCCTGACACAACATATCGGTGCTGGCGGCGATATCACCGATCACCCGCCATAACGCAAGAGGGGAAGCCAGATGCTGTAACAGCCGTGCTAGCGAACCGGCTGGATGACTATGTTCACCCACGGCGCTGAATCCTACGCCTCCATCACTCAGCAAGTGGCGTGCATCTTGCTGTTGCACAAAGGTGATGCGATGACCGCGCGCAATCAATACTTGTGATAACGCCTGCAGCGCGTGGAAATGGCTATACAGTGGCGGCGCAATAACGGCAAAGTGCCCCATTGGCAATACCGCGGTCAGTGAAACATCGCCAGCTGTTGATTAAACAGGGCGTGCATATATTGACGGGTTGCGATACCACGATGGCAGGCACAGGCGAGGTGCGCATCGGCACTGCGCAGATGGTCACGCAGGCGGCGTTCAGCACCTTCGGCCCCCAACATCTGCACCAGCGTTGATTTACCCTGATCCTGATTGATGTCCTTGCCCGTGTGTTTACTGCCGTCCGCGAGATCGTCGAGCAGTTGGAAAGCCTGACCTAAATCCTGCGCGAAATAGCTGAGTTTTTGGCGCATGGCAGGGGTTGCTTCCGCAGCAATCGCTGCCATCTGCAAGGTGGCACGGAACAGCACGCTGGTTTTCAGTTCGTTGGTGAGTGCGACGGCTTCCGCACTACGCGTTTGCGCGCCGTGCTGGAGATCCTGGAATTGGCCTTGTACCAGGCCCTGTAAACCCACGGCAGAAGAGAGTTCCGCAATCGCCTCTGCTTTCTGCAGGGCGGCTAAACCCGGTGCGATGGCGATCACTTCAAAGGCGCGGCTCAGCAGGGCAATCGCCGCCAGAATCGCCACGCTTTCGCCAAATTCGCGATGCACCGTTGGACGTCCGCGTCGCATCTGCGCATTATCCATGCAGGGAATATCATCGAGGATCAGCGACGCGGCATGTACCATTTCTACCGCACAGGCGAGATCAAGAATGCCATGTTGTGATGCTTTGCAGCCCATATCTCGCGCAGCCAACAGCAGCAGCAGCGGACGAATGCGTTTACCCGGTGCCAGTGCACCGGCGCGCATGGCGGCACGAACCTGATCGCCTGGCTGGCCCGCCGGCAGCAATTGCTCAAGATGCGCCTGCAATAATTGCTGCAAAGAGTGAAGTTCGTGTTCCTGGCTTGCTGTGATATCGACATGGGCGGTCATAGCGGCTTTCCATGGTAAGTTGAATTGTTATGGTTTTTTTATTAACCGTAGACTGCGTAAGGTGAGTTCGCCAGCGTGCTCAACGCATTACGCTGTAAACAGATCCGAAATAAAACCTGATTGTCCACCGGGATTCATTTCACTTTCCCCGTGATCTTATTAGCGAAAAAAGTAACAAGGGTGCCGTAACATAAATTCATCCGGTAGTCTGAAACGACATGCTTATCCATCCGGGAAAATAATGATGTCTACGCAACCCCACATTTTGATTATCCAGCCACTGATGCCGCAGCTGGACGAAAAACTCTCGCAACATTTTCATTGCCATCGTTTATATGATGAGCAGGATGCTGCGCTATTTCTTCAGCGTCAGGGCAAAGAGATCCTGGGAATAGTGACGCGCGGTGACGTCGGTGTGGAAACGGCTATTCTTGAACAGTTGCCTGCCTGTAAAGCCATTGCGGTGTTTGGTGTGGGTACTGACCGTATCGACCTGAATTACACTGCTGCACATGCTATTCAGGTCAGCATTACCAGCGATATTCTCACCGATGATGTTGCCGATTTAGCCATGACGCTAACGTTAGCATTCTCGCGCAATCTGGTGGCCTACCATCAATTCGCCCGCTCTGGTGCGTGGGAAAATACCGGCGCTTCACTCTCCAGTAAGGCCAGCGGAAAACGCATGGGTATCGCGGGCTTGGGCGCGATTGGGCTGGCCATCGCCCGCCGTGCAGAAGCATTCGGCATGGAGATAGCCTATACTGCGCGTAGCCAGAAAAATGTGCCTTATCAACGCTGTGAGAGCATCGAACAGTTGGCGGCATGCAGTGATTTCCTGGTACTGGCGCTGCCGGGTAGCCCGGAAAATATCCAGCTGGTGGACGCAAAAGTGCTGGCGGCGTTGGGGAAATCGGGTGTGCTGATCAACATCGCTCGCGGCACGGTGGTGAATGAAAACGATCTTATCCAGGCATTGCAGCAGGGTGTAATAAAAGGCGCCGCGCTGGATGTTTTCCCGCAAGAACCGGTTATTCATCCTGCGCTGCGTGAATTAGATAATGTGTTATTAACCCCACATATTGCGAGTGCCACCCATGAAACCCGTGAAGGCATGGCGAATAATGTGCTGGAGAATTTGCTGGCATATTTCTCAAATGGGAAAATGCTGACGACGATATAAATTAAATCTCTGACATCAGAGGATTTTCTTATATCCTTCGCAGTAAGAGTTATATAGCAATTGCAATCTCTGCCGATGAACGTTGTTATGATAGGCCCCTTCATTCAGGAGCCATTCATGACAACTCAAAAGATTGCGATAGTGGGCGCTGGCGTCATCGGATTAGCGGTGGCGCGCGCATTAGCCTTGCAGGGCGTGCAGGTCACGGTTTTTGAACAGCAACATATCGGTGCCGGCACCAGCAGCAGCACCTTCGCCTGGGTCAACTCCAACGGTAAACAACCCCTTAGCTATCACCAACTCAATGCGCTTTCTATGGAGGAGCATGCCAGGTTGCAGCTGTCGCAACCGAATGGACTGCGCTGGCTGGAGACCTGCGGCACATGGGAGTGGGCGGCAGAGGGGGATGCGCAACAGAGATTGCATCAACGCGTCACCTCACTGCAATCGCTGGGCTACCCAGCGCACGAGGTCACCCCGGATGCGTTGCAGCGTGAAGTGCCGGAACTGCGTTCACAGGCTGTAAGTGGAAGTATCTGGCACTTTCCAACCGAATCAGTATTGCATCCTGCGCTGTATCTCTCGCGACTCTGGTCTGAAGCGCGTGCCAACGGAGCGATTTTACATCAGCATCACGCCATTGAACGTCTTAGCGAACACGTTGATGGTGTGACGTTACATCTGACAAACGGTAAACAGTGGCAGGGTGATCGCGTGGTGATTGCCACCGGGCGCTGGGCCAATCAATTGCTTAACACCCTTAATCTTGATTTGGCGCTGCTTGATACCAGCAAACCCAACGCGGTGGCCTGTAGTTTCCTGGCACGCACGGCGCCACAGCCGCTATCGCTGGCAACCAATTTAATCTCCCCTCAGCTTAATGTGCGTCCGGACGGCGGCGGGCGATTGCTGTTGCAGGCGCTGGCGCTGGATGACCTTGCCGATCCTGCTGCCCCCCCTTCGTGCCATGGCGAGATTGCTCAGGCGTTTCGCGATCGCTACCACGCGTTGTTTGCAGATGCAGGTGAATTGCAGATTGAGAATATTGTGATTGGTCAACGCGCCAGACCGGCGGATGGTTTACCTGCCATCGGCTACGTCACGCCTCAGCAACGTGTTTATGTGGCAGTCACACACAGTGGCATCACGCTGTCACCGTTGATTGGCAAGCTGGTGGCGCAGGAGCTGGTGCAGGATCAGGCCAGTGAGCTACTGACAGAATTCCGCCCACAGCGATTGTTAGGCAAAAACGCCAGTGACTTTGCGCCGATAAAACGCAACTTCCCTGCGGCACAGTAAAGCCATTTTTCCTAAAAATGATATTTTTGTGCCATTTTTTGCGTGAGTGAGCAGTTTTAGTTGTTGCGATTATGTTATTACTGATTGCCTTACAACTCTTATCTGACACAAGGAGGCAGCATGAAAATCGGTATCGTGGGCTATGGAACGGGCGGTAAGCATTTTCACGCACCGTTTATTAATGCGGCTGAAGGCGTCGAGTTAGCGGGCATTGTGGCGCGTGCGCCAGCCACTATCGCACGCGTGAAAGCGGATTTTCCCGACATTCCGATTTATGCCAGCCTGACCGACATGTTGGCGGCGGGTGTCGATGCTGTCACCATTACCACCCCACCGCAAACACGCCGCGAACTGGTACTGGAAGCCATCGCCGCAGGTGTGGCGGTGATCGCCGACAAACCCTTTGCACCCGATGCGAAAACGGGGCGTGAATTGGCCAATGCAGCAAAAGCCAAAGGCGTTGTACTGAGCGTGTATCACAACCGTCGTTTCGACCATGATGTGCGCACGCTGAAAAAACTGATTGAGCAAAATCGGGTGGGAAAAGTATGGCGTTTGCATAATCGTATGGATTTTGACGATGCCAATACCCTTGAAGGCGGCGAAACCGGCGGCCTGCTGCGTGATTTGGGCAGTCATATCGTCGACCAGGCACTGTTTCTGCTGGGGCCAGTAGCATCGGTTTATGCTCAGCTGGATATTATCGATCTGCCGGAAGGACCGACTGATGCCAGCTTTGTGCTGACGCTGACGCACCACAATGGGACTACATCCTATCTTTCCGCCACCAAACTGAATCACTTTGTTTGCCGAGAGTTCCGTCTGTATGGCGATGCCGGTAGCTTTGTCTCGCAGGGGACGGATGTGCAGGCACAGGCCATTTTTGCCGGCCAACGCCCCGCGGACGATCTCGCTGCCTGGGGCTATGAGCAGCCTGAGCGCTGGGGCACACTCAATACGCTGCAAGGTTCAGAGCGCGTGCCTTCCGAACAAGGTGCTTATCACGCTTACTACGAAGCTTTTGCTCAAGCAGTGCGCGATGGCAGTGAACCCCCGGTAACGCCAGAACAGGCCATTGAAGTACTGGCGGTACTGGATGCTGCGTTTATCAGCGCACGGGAAAATCGGGTAGTGGAAGTTATTTAAAACAGTCGCGCTGCTGCGAAGCAGCGCTCTATTCTCTCCACCTTTCCCCATGTCACCCTGCTAAAATGGCGTCCACGAGATGTTATGTTTAGAGGTCTGCTGTGTCGAATTTGATGTTCCGTATTGCCACCTTAGCCGATGTTGATCGTTGCTATGCCATTGAAATTGATGCCTACGAAGGTGATGAGGCAGCCACGCGCGAGAAAATTGCTACCCGTATTGCACAGTATCCGCAAGGTTTTATGTGCCTGGAAAGCGAGGGGCAAGTCATTGGCTTTATCAATGCCGGTTGTGCCTGGGATGTGGTGATGTCAGATGAGGAGTTTAAGGAGTTAATCGGGCACGATCCTGTAGCACCTAACGTCGTAATCATGTCAGTGGTGCTCGATCCCGCGTATCAGGGCAAAGGTTACAGCACGCTGATGATGCAACAGTTCATTATGCTCATGAAGCAGATGGATAAGCGGACCATTCATTTGATGTGCAAGACCCATCACGTTGATCTGTATAAGAAGTTTGGTTATGAGTACATCAAACCTTCGGATTCCGATCACGGTGGCATGGCGTGGCACGAGATGCTGATGACGCTGTGATTATTTTTTAACCAAAAATAATTCATCACCTGATCGCGATCATAAAATTACGCTGAAAACTGCTCAACCATGTCAGTCAAATCACATGCAACGAGGAGGTTATGATGCGTACTTCACTGATGACCTTGCCGGAGGTGGCGCGCTATCTTGGCGTGCCTTCCGCCACTTTAGCCTGTGCGATTTGCAATCGTGGCACGCTAGAGAAAGTCCCGCTACCCGCCGCGGTTGACGACACCGCACCGTTGTCCTGCCGCTGCTGGACACCACAAGATGTCCGCCAGTTCAGGCTTGCGATGATGCGGGCGCGACGCGGGCACTAAAGAACAACTGGCGGTTCTGGACCGCCAGTTTCCGTTCTTATCCATTCAGCGTTGCCCGCACTTTAGGAAGGCTCTGCGGATAATTCTGCTGAATAAACTCAATCATCTTCTCGCGCACATAGCAGCGTAAATCCCAGGCCGTTGGGGAGTTTTGTGCGGTCATTAATAAACGAATCGTCATGGTTTTGTCAGTGGTATCGGTCACCTGAAGCACCTGAGTTTGCTGATCCCAGAGTTTGGTTTCGCTGAGAATTTTTTCAAAATGCTGACGCAGCGGTTCGAGCGGCATCGAGTAATCGAGGTAAAGAAAAACCGAGCCTAATATTTGGGCATTGTTGCGCGTCCAGTTTTGGAAGGCGTTCTCGGTAAAATAGGTAATCGGCAGCACCAGTCGACGCAGGTCCCAGATACGCACCACAACATAGGTCAGGTTGATCTCCTCAATCCAGCCCCATTCATTTTCAACCACAACGGCATCATCAATTTTGATCGGTTGCGTGAAGGCGATTTGAATGCCAGCGAACAGATTTACCAGTGACTTCTGCAGCGCAAAACCAATGATGATGCCTGCCACCCCGGCGCCTGCGAGAATGGTGGTGCCGAATTTTCTCACGCCGGGAATGCTGATAAGAATCAGTGAAAGGCAGAATGACACAAGCAGGACAATCGCGACCTTTTTGACATAAATGATCTGGGTGCGGATCTTCCTGGCGCGCAGGTTGTTTGACAGATTAATATCATAGCGAATAAATAGCATGTCCTGCGCGACGTTGGTCAACCTGATTAACACGGAGCATAACGACAATATGATAAAAACATTCAGTGTGGGGGTAATGAACGAAAGTGAATCGGGATGAATATTAACATAGTCAGCCCCGACATTAATCAACATGAGTGGAATGAACAGAAATAAGGATCCACGAAGATGCTTTTCAAGTGACTTAAATAATTTTCTGTCGCGATTCTGCCAGTAACGTATAAATCTAAGCAGTAGGAAGCGAGCCAAAAAACCCGCGACAAGCGAAAGGGTGACAAGTAACACAGCAGGCACCCATGAAGGGGCGTCAGATAACTCATCAAATATCGATGGCATTATTTTCCCTCATACTCAGCTGACAACTTAACGTTGTCAGATAAATTAAACATTCAGTAACCGTATTCAACCCGGTTATCAATAAATCATTTACTCACTAATAATGAGTTTATTTGTTACTCATTAGCGACCATGATAAAGCGATATTCAATGTTATTCGTTAATTGAATCTGGAGTCATCATTTAACCAACTCACTGAAAGTATAGACGGTTGTGAGTGTTCTGCGCCGGGTAACGTATAGGGGGACGAGTACGATTGAAGAAAATCCGCTGCCCGAAGGCAGCGGCTATTATTTATTGCGTTATTTCGGGGTGTTGAGCGACTAAATTGCGGCGCTTAATCTTCAACGCCTCAATTTGTTCATCAATATCCTCGATGCGCTGCTCAATGCCATCATGATGTTCCTGCAGCAACTCTTTAGCCTCTTCAAGGGATGAGGCCGCCGGGGTATCACCATACAGAGGTTTGTTAGCGGTTTCTCTCACGGTAAAACCGGTCACCACGCCAATCGCTCCTACCACCATCAAATACCACGCGGGCATGTAAAGATTGCCCGTCACTTCCACTAACCAGGCGGTAAGGGTAGGGGTAATACCCGCCACCAAAATGGAGATATTATAGGTGCTGGCCAACGCGCTGTAACGCACTTCCGTCGGGAATAACGCGGGCAGAGTGGAAGCCATCACGCCTATCAGGCAGTTGAGGATGACTGCCTGAATGAGGAGACCAAAAAAGAGTGCGACTAAACTGTGATGAGTAATCAGCATGAAGGAGGGAATGGATAACAGCACCATGGCCACGCTACCAATAATGATAAACGGACGACGTCCAAATTTATCACTGAGTAATCCCATAACCGGTTGCACAAACAGCATCGCCAGCATGATAACGACAATGATCAAAACACCCCGGTCTTCTGAATAGTGCAGATTGTGGGTCAGGTAACTCGGCACGTAAGTCAGCAGCATGTAGTAAGCCACGTTGGTGGTGATCACGATGCCGATACAGGAGATCAGATTCCGCCAGTGCTTGCGTGCAATCTCTTTAAAAGGAACGGAAGGGCCTTCACTTAAACCTTGTTTGGAACCTTCTTCCAGTGAATCTACATGTTTCTGGAATGCCGGGGTCTCTTCAAGTGCATGACGCAGGTAAAGGCCGACTAAACCCAGCGGCAACGCCATAAAGAAGGGGATGCGCCAACCCCAGTCATTGAACGTTTCCTGGCCAAGAATGGTGGTGAGCAGCACGACCACTCCGGCGCCGCAGACGAAGCCAACCAGTGAACCGAAATCAAGCCAGCTGCCTAAAAATCCGCGTTTACGGTCGGGTGAGTACTCCGCCACAAAGATGGATGCGCCGGTATATTCCCCTCCCACCGAGAATCCTTGCACCATTTTCGCAATCAGCAGCAAGACCGGTGCCCAGAAGCCGATAGTGGCATAGGAGGGAATGAGACCGATGCTGAAAGTACTGAAGGTCATCAATATGATAGTGATGGCGAGGATCTTCTGGCGGCCATATTTATCACCTAATACACCAAAGAACATTCCCCCTAGCGGACGGATGATAAACGGAACGGAGAATGTGCCCAAAGCGGCGATGATCTGGATGCCCGGAGAGGCACCTGGGAAAAACACCTTGCCCAAAACAGCCGCGACATAGCCGTAAACCCCAAAGTCGAACCACTCCATTGCATTACCCAGAGCGGCGGCGGTAATCGCCTTCTTCAGACGAGCATCATCAATGATTGTCACGTCCTTCAGCCGCATCGGCTTAACCTTTTTACGTCTTAAACTAAGCATTACCCTTCCCTTAAAAATCAAACACTTTTGGTTGATCTCTCATTATAAAAAGCTGTAAATCGTTAAGCTGAATCCAGCTCATAGCTGTTGATTCAGATACAGCATAGACATAAATTTACAATTTGCCGGGCGAGGCTATGATTTAGCGGTTTTTAAAATCCTCCTATAGTCATATTTATCTTCGATCTATTAAAGTAAAGGACTCTGATGAAATGACAGGGGTAAACGGTATGTTCTGGGAGTCTGAACGCTTGCTTTATCGTTTTAATTTAGCTGAGGATCTTGACGACCTTTTCAGAATCTACGGCAATCCTGAAACGCACAAGTTTAATCCGCGTGGCCCGTATCCCAACATCGATTATGCGAAAGAAAAATTAATGCGCTCACTCGAGAGTGATAAGGAATACGGTTTCGGCGATTGGACCATTTTTGAGAAAGCGAATCCGCAGCGTGTCATTGGTTTTGGCGGGGTTTTTGTAAGCCATTTTGATGGGCGTAAAACAAATAACTTAGGATATAGATTTGAGCCAGAAGCCTGGGGTAAAGGCTATGCCACTGAACTTTCCAGAAGGGCTTTACGCTTCGGATTTGAAGAGGTTGGTCTTGACGAGATTGTCGGCGTAGTGAGAGAAAATCATATTGCCTCTCAAAAGGTGCTGGAAAAGGCAGGACTAAAATTTTAAAAAAAAGTAACGGACATAGAAGGGCTTCCACCCAGCCTGATGTACTGCATTAATCTGCAGGAGTGGAAGTCTTACCAAACCGAATAGTTCAGTGTCAGGAACATTTAAATTTTAAGTTCAGCCATTATTATTGATTCCATTTTCTCTGGCGTAGTAAAGGGTGCAAACCGCTTAATGGGGTTACCGTCGCGTCCGATGAGGAATTTCGTAAAGTTCCACTTGATCCTACCGCCGAGCACGCCGGGTAATTCGCTTTTCAGATAACTAAACACCGGGTGGGCAGCGGCTCCGTTCACCTCGATCTTCTCGAACATCGGAAAGCTTACACCGTAGTTGATGTGGCAGGTTTGTGAGATCGCGTCGGCGTCACCGGGCTCCTGCTTACCGAACTGATTGCAGGGGAAGCCCAGCACCATCAGCCCCTGAGCGGCGTACTTCTTATAAAGCGCTTCAAGGCCTGTGTATTGTGGTGTAAAGCCACAGTGGCTGGCGGTGTTCACCACCAAAACCAGTTTGCCAGCGTAATCAGCCATTGAAATAAGCTGGCCGCTCAGGCTGGTGGCGGTAAGTTGATGAAAGGGGGTCATGTCAACGTCCTCAAAGAACACCCGTTTAATTCTGCAGGATTTTTTTCATCCAGATTAATGACAGAGTAGCGAAAACCAACGCTCTGTTAATTAACACGGATCGATATCAATAACATCGGATCTTGCAAAGCAATATACATCAGAACCCATGGTCATTCCGCTATGATAGGATTCCAGCACCCCTGAAAAAGTTATTTGGAGTGAAGAGTGACGCTTCCATCAATCCACGAATGGCATCAAAATGACTATCTCGTTAGTACAGACAGCGCAAAATTGGATGTGGAGGCGATACACCAGTATCTGACGCGCTCAACATGGGCGAAAGGCATAGACGTGGAAACCGTCACCGCTTCAGTTCAAAACAGCCTCAACTTTGGCATCTATCATCATCAATTTCAGGTCGGATTTGCCCGGCTCATAACAGATCATGCGACCTTTGCTTATCTCTGTGACGTGTATGTACTGGAAGCGCATCAGGGGGAGGGGTTAGGCAGATGGTTAATGACGTGCATTCATGACCATCCTCTATTTAACAGGCTGCGCAGGATCATGTTGTTCACCACGACAGCGCCATGGCTATATGAGAAATTTGGCTACGAGCCAGTCAATCGTCCTGATTATGCGTGGACAATCACGCGCCCAGATATTTACCGTAGCGATAACGACAAGAATTGATGCGCCGAGAGGGCTTATCGAAGGCGGTCTTGATTGCCGCCTGCAACCGTCAGCGTGCAGCAGACTGCTGGGCGATTTCCAGCAAAGCCGCTAAATTTTCCGGATAATAACGTTCCCCACTGCATATCAGTTCTTCCAGTTTCCACCAGTGATAGTCCGACATCACCTCCCGCTCGTGCTGACTCCATCCCGCTGTTGAAATCTCCTGTTGAATAACCTGCACTGTATAATATTGCTCTTGCGCTAATACTACCTCGCCGCTGGGTAGTTGCATTTTAAACGCCCGGTACCCGATGGGATCATCTAGCTGAGCACGTGTAATGCCTGTCTCTTCAAAGAGTTCGCGAATAGCTGCCTGTTTCCAGCTTTCATGGTTTTCCAATGCTCCGCCGGGTGTGGCCCAATAACGTTGTCCATCCAGAGCATCGGCTTTATGGGTGAAACAAAACAACAGAACACGCTGCTGTGGGTCAATGATGAGTAATCGTGCTGAAGGCCGGGTATTCATTTTTGGCTCTCTTTCCTCGTAACGTTAACTCTCTTAGACGATATAGCCTGTCGTATCGCGATTCCGCTGCGATCCCTCTATTTTTCAGAGTGTTGTGCCGATGTATTCATCGCTTATAGACAAGCGATCAGCCAAATCTTTGCTTACTCCGATCGTGTTTATGGTTTCCAGTGTCATATGGAATTAACGCGGGAGGTCGTTGAAAGGTTGATCGCGCATTCAGAGAATGACCTGAGCCGTGCAGCTGAATACCGCTTTGTTAACACGCCAGAGGAACTTCGTGCACAGGATTACAGTGAGATGGACCTGGTGCTGTTTGGCTTTTTAGATAAATTAGAAGCTCGCTACAAATCAGCATCGTGATAAAGAATGCCTGAGGACCGGCATTCTCTCTGTTCTTTTAAACAGAACGCTGCCCAGCGATGTTACACAGGGCAGCGTGAGTTTATTGAGATTTCAGCGCCACATCAGCGGCAACCGCGTGCCAGCGAATGATAAGCCTAAGCGCATTTACAACTGCGGACCAGCCTGCGCAATACGCGCACCGGCCTCGTTGTTGCTGTACTGTTTGAAATTATTGATAAACAGCTGTGCCAGTTTCTCGGCCGCTTCCTGCCATTCTGCTGGTGATGCCCAGCCGTTACGCGGATCGAGCGTGTTCACATCGACGCCAGCAATCTCTTGCGGAATGGCGAGGCCAAAGATCGGCAGTGCTTCTTCACGCAATGCGCCAGTTTCCCCTTCGAGGATGGCGTTGACGATCTGGCGCGTATCTTTCAACGACAAACGCTCACCCGCGCCGTTCCAGCCCGTATTCACCAGCCACACTTCAGCACCGCTCTGCGCAACTTTCTCCTGCAGCACATCAGCATACTGTGTTGGATGCAGCATCAGGAAAGCCGCACCATAGCAGGCAGAGAATGTCGGCGTTGGGGCAGTAATCCCGCGCTCGGTGCCCGCGAGCTTGGAAGTGAAGCCTGACAAGAAGTGATACTGCATCTGCTCTGGCGTCAGGCGAGATACTGGTGGGAGCACGCCGAATCCATCCGCTGCAAGGAAGATAATGCGGGAAGGGTGACCGGCGCGAGACACCGGCTGCACGATATTCTCGATGTGCGACAATGGATAAGAGACGCGTGTGTTCTCGGTTTTGCTGCCGTCGGCATAATCCACGCTGCCATCTTCACGAACGACGACGTTTTCCAGCAACGCGTTGCGGCGGATGGCGCCATAAATTTCCGGTTCAGATTCCGCTTTCAGATTGATGGTCTTGGCATAGCAGCCGCCTTCAAAATTGAATACGCCGTCTGCATCCCAGCCGTGCTCATCATCACCAATGAGCTGGCGACGCGGATCGGTCGACAATGTGGTTTTTCCGGTACCGGAGAGGCCAAAGAACAGCGCCACATCGTCTTTTTCACCCCGGTTTGCTGAGCAGTGCATTGACGCGATACCCTTCAGCGGCAGCAGGTAGTTCATCACTGAGAACATCCCCTTTTTCATTTCGCCGCCGTACCAGGTCCCTCCAATCAGCTGGATATTCTCTGTGAGGTTGAAAGCAACAAAGTTCTCTGAGTTTAACCCTTGCTCCTGCCACTGCGGATTGACGCAACCGGCGCCATTAATCACTGTGAAGTCCGGGTTAAAGCTTGCCAGCTCTTCGGTGGTTGGTGCGATAAACATATTTTTGACAAAATGCGCCTGCCACGCCACCTCAGTGACAAAACGCACGGCCAGACGAGTATCGGCACTGGCACCACACCAGGCATCAACGATATACAGCGCTTTCTCAGATAAGTGATCGGCAACCAGCGTTTTCAGGTGCGCCCACACTTCAGTGGACATCGGTTTGTTATCGTTACGCCCGAGGCCAGCATCCGACCACCACAGGGTATCTCGCGTCACATCGTCGCGAACGATGTACTTATCGCGCGGAGAGCGGCCAGTGAACTCGCCGGTATCAACCGTCACCGCACCAGACGTCGTTAATATTCCGCGCGCCGGGCCTGTAAGCTCGGCTGACGTTTCATGCTCGAACAGCAATTCGTAATTCGGGTTATAGATGATCTCGCTGACATCGTTGATGCCAAGGCTTGAGAGATGTTGCATGACAGATTTAATTGCGCTCATAAAATACCCTGACTCATTAGATGCATGGCGAGACGGCAAAGGCCGACCCGAGTAGGGGATGGATAGTAGCACTGGCTTTTTGATGCAGAAATTGCATATAAATCATTTGTCATGTAAAAAATGCATAGAAATGGGGGCTGTAATTGGAGCGAAGGCGTGCTAAGTAACCTCGAAGTGAAGTGGTTCTATGATGTGATTGCATTAGAAGAATGCCGCAGCTTTACCCTTGCGGCAGAGAGACGAAATATTTCGCAATCCTCGTTCAGCAGAAGGATTCAGGCACTCGAATCGAACCTGGGTTTCAGCGTATTTAATCGTGAAGTGAACCCGCCACAGTTGACGCCGCAGGGCAGGATATTTGTCGGCTATGCCAGAAACATGCTTGACGATATGGACTTCCAGATTAGTCGAATCAAGGGGGAAGATAAGTTAAAGCAAAGTATCCGTATCGATGCGGCGCCTTCACTTTCCGTCCTGCTGCTGCCCGACATCTTAGCGGATTACCGCGACAGCCCGGACAAGGTGTTTTTTGTTGAATCGATTAACGTCAATGATGCGGTATTTAACCTGAAGGAGGGGAAAAGTGATTTTATCCTGTCCTTTTATAACGAAGAGTTGATGAATTACCCGTTCATCAACCATAAAATTTTCGATTCCGCTCTGCATCTGGTCTCACCCTGTGATCAGCACGGTAAGCCGATATTCTCTATTAATGGCGACACACTGCCGCTGGTCAAATATGCCAATGACAGTTATATGGGTCGCCAGGTTAATCAGGTCATTGATCGCATACCCAATACCACCTTTATTCTGACCTTTGTTTCATCGATGAGCGAGTTACTGAAAAGAATGATCCTGAAAGGCGATGCCGTTGGCTGGCTGCCAGATTACTCGATTCAGCGTGAACTGGAGGAGAGAAGGCTGGCGATCATGGACCACAGCCTATCGCTGAAGAT